>JAITEY010000161.1 GCA_031281815.1 Desulfovibrio sp.
TCCATACTCTCGGCCTCGGCCCGGACGGCGCGGGACCCGGCAGCCTTCAGCGCGCAGCCCGGCCGCAACCTGCAGGAAAGCGGAGTCCTCGGCGAATTTCTCGAAGGGCTCCCCTACAAAAGCGATATCATGCTGCTGCGCGAGGAAGACTGGTACCGCATGAGCGTCGGCGAGCAGACGGCCTTCGTCAACCGTTTGAAATCGCGCATCAGCCGTTATGAAGAATACGACAAGGACGCCGCCGGCTGGGAAAGCTTCGGGGCGGAAAATTCCGGGGACTGGGTATGCAGGATCCCCTTGAGCATACTGCCCTGACGTCGATGATGACGGCGTCTTCCATGGTGATGGTGTAAGGGTATGCAGTATCCCCCTGAGCGTACTGCCCTGACGGCCGCGGTCGCCGCCCTTCCCGAGCGCGGCCTGCGCGGTCCTGTCGGTTGTGAAGCCGGGGAACATCCCGGCGCCGCAGATCCTCCGGCCCGCAGCCCGCGGGGTCTGGGGGTGGGTTCGGACGGCCGGGCCGGCCCGGCCGACAGTACCGCCGCTCCTCCGGTACTCAGTCTGCGCGGTCTGCGCAAGGACCGCGCTCCCGACCGGGAGGGCGCGTACAGCCTCTTTGTGCCGTCGTTCAGTCTGCGCCTGGGAGAAAAGGCGCTGATCACCGGGCCGTCGGGGTGCGGCAAAAGCACCTTTCTGGATCTGGCGGGCATGGTGCTCAGACCGGATGCGGCCGATGAATTTCTCTTCTTTCCCGGCGCGCGCGAGGGCAAGGCCGATGTTTGCGACGCGGCTGCCGCCTGGAAGGCGAACCGCTTTGAAGACCTGGCCCGCCGCCGGCGCAGCGTGGGCTATGTGTTGCAGACAGGCGGTCTTTTGCCTTTTTTGACGGTGCGGGAGAATATCCGCATCCGGCGCAGATTGCTCGGCCTGCCCCCGGATTCGGAACAGGAAACGAGGACGGCCGAACAGTTGAAGATAACGCACCTGCTGCATACATACCCGACCCGTCTTTCCGTCGGAGAACGCCAGCGGGCGGCCATAGCGCGCGCCTTGGCCGCCGACCCGCCCCTGCTGCTGGCCGATGAACCCACGGCCTCCCTGGACCCGGAAAACGCGCGCACCGTCATGCGCATGTTCGCGGCCTGCGCCGAAGAATCGGGCGCGGCCCTGCTGGTGGTCAGTCACGCCCCGGAACAGATGCAGGACATGCGTTTCCGCCGCCTGCGCATACGCATCGGCGCAACGGAAGCTGGGACACAGGCCGTTTTGGAAGAGATTCCCCTGAAATGACCCCTCTACTCCACACCCTGAACACGGCCTGAAGGAATTTTCCGATGAACGCCGTACTCCTGACCCTGAACACGGCTTGGCGGGATTACCGGTACGAAGCGCTGCTTTCGGCCTGCTCGGTCTTCGTCCTGGCCGCCGTGCTTGCTCCGCTCATGGTGCTTCTGGGCGTGCGCAACGGGGTAGTGCAGGCCATGACCGAACGCCTGATGAACGATCCGCGCACCCTGGAAGTCACGCCCTCGGGCAGCGGCAAATATGACCCGCAGTGGTTCCGCTCCGTGTCCGCCCTGCCCGAAACGGCCTTCGTCGTGCCCCAGACCCGCTCCATAGCGGCCGTCATCACGCTCTCCAACCCTGCCGACAAACGGTTGCCCGCAAATCCCGCGTCACTCATCGCCACCGCGCCGGGAGACCCCCTGCTCGCGCGTTACGGACTGCCCGACGCCGTTCTTGCGACAGGGCCGGAGGAACAGACAAAACCCGCCGCAGGAGAAAACGCCGTTCCCGTCGCCGGGGTCATCCTTTCCGAATCCGCCGCCCGCAAGGCGGGCCTTGATGCAAGCGCGTCCGGAGCCTTGCTTGAAGGCCGCGTGGAACGCGTCGTCGACGGCAGGCGCGAGGCCGCGACGGTGCTCCTGCGCGTCACGGCCGTGCTCCCGGTTGAAGCCCTGGGCACTGATGCCGTGCTCGTACCTTTGGCGCTGCTCGCCGCTTCCGAGGATTACCGGGACGGCCGGGACGCGCCGTTCTTCCGGACCGCGGGCAAGGCCCGCTCCGGCACGGCGGACGGACGCGGCACGTCCGCTCTCGACGCGTACATCCGCGCGGTGCATGACGAACGCGTCTATGCCTCTTTCCGTCTCTATGCACGGACTCTGGACGACGTTGCCCCGTTGCGCGACTATTTTCTGGAGAAAAAGGTGGACGTCTACGTCCGCGCGGCGGAAATTGAGGCGGTACGCGACCTGGACCGCTCCTTCAGGGTGGTGTTCGGCCTGATTACCGGGGCGGCCCTGTTCGGGTTTACGGCGTCCACCGCCGGCAATGCCCTGGCAAACGTCAAACGCAAACGGCGCTCTCTGGGCGTCATGCGCCTGCTGGGTTTTCCCGGTCGGGGCATGCTGCTGTTCCCTGTTGCCCAGGCCGTGCCGACGGCCGTGTTCGGCACCGCAACGGCTTACGTCCTGTATCTTTGCGCGGCCGGCGGCATAGACCTGTATTTTGCCGGGCGCATTTCCGGCGCGGAAACCGTATGCGCGTTGCCGCCCGGACAGCTTACGGCCGTTTTCGGGTCGGTGCTGCTCGTTTCCATAGCGGCATCGTTGTCCGCGGCGTTACAGGCCGTCAGCATCGAGCCTTCGGAGGTCATCCGCGATGTGTGAGCCTGCGGCGCGCCTTGCCGGAGCGCTTTTTGCGCTGTTCCTCGTCTTTCCGCTCCTGTGTCCCGAGGCGGACGCGGCGCTCAAAGCCAGGAACGACGCCGTGAAGCCGGAAGACCTGTACAATCCCCGCCCGGACAAGGGCGATATCATTCTGCCCATGCCCTGCGGGGCCGGTATGGCCTTCAGGGCGGTCGGCGTTCAGGCCGACGGCTACCTGCGCGACATGCAGGGTCTGTTCGGCTGCGACGACTGCGAACGCCGCGAAAACGACTATTACGAGCGCCGTTACAGGTCGGCGCTCAGCGCGCCTTTCACCGCGCGGGACATGCCGGCGGCAATCGCCCGCGTGCTGCCCGCCGCCCCGTCCGGCGAATATTTTTTTTATTTCATCGGCAAGTACGAAATCAGCAGGTTCCAGTGGGATGCGCTCATGGAAGGCCGTTGCCCTTCGCCGTCGGCGCCTCCCGCACCCGAAGACGCGCTGCCGAAGACGGATATCTCGTGGGTGGACGCGGTGAAGTTCGCGGCCGCATACAGCGCGTGGCTGTTGCAGCATGCCCCCGAGTCCTTGCCCCGTTTTGCCGGGGATGCGAAAAATATCGGCTGGCTGCGTCTGCCCACCGAGGTGGAATGGGAATACGCCGCGCGCGGCGGACATGCCGTGCCCCGTTCCTCCATGGCGGAAACGGATTTTTTCCCCACGGCAAAAGAAAAAACAGCGCAGGACTATGCCGTTTTCAGGGCTGAAGGGGGATATGCGCCGGAAGCCTTGCAGCCCATAGGCTCCCGGTTGCCCAACCCGTTGGGGATTTACGACACGGCCGGGAATGCCGCGGAAATGGTCGCCGATTACTTCCGCTTTTCCCTCGGCGGCCGCCTGCACGGTTCGGCGGGCGGCATCGTCAGGAAAGGCGGGAGCTTCCTTTCCTCGGCCGCCGAAATACTGCCCGGCCGGCGCGAAGAGGCGGCGCTGTTCATCGTTGACGGAGAAAACAAAACCGGAGACATGAGCGCGCGTCTGGTCCTGTCCGGCATCAATACGCCGGCGGGCAGACGTCCGGAACAGTTGGCCAAGGAATGGGCCGCTCTGGGAGAAAGCGGCTATGCGCACCCGCAACAGGGCATAGACCCCATGGAAGCTCTGGACCGGGTCATCGCCGACGCCGTCGACCCCGGCGACAGAGAGGGTCTGGCGCGCCTGCGCGGCATCCTCAAGGACCACAACATCGCCCTGGAAGAAGAAAACGCGGCCAGAGCCGAGGAACTCATACGCAGCGCCCTGTTTATGCTGGAAACGGTGCGCAACTATGCCGTGCGCCACAAAACCATGCTCGGCCTTCTTGAGGACAGCCGCAGGAACTACGAAGCCTATGTCGCGGCGGGCAAAAGTCAGGCCGTTATTGAGGAAGTCCGCAAAGACACGGTGGATTACGAGGCATTCTGCCGCGAATTGGTCACGGCCCTGGATGCGGCCCTGCTTTTTTACCGGGGCCGGGTGGAAGCCGCGCTGAAGTTTCCCGAGCAATTGTTTGCCGCCAAACTGAAAACCGTCAAAACGGAATTCACGGGCGACGACCGTCTGAATGCGAACATGCGCGAGGAACATGCCCTGTATGCCGGACATGTGGAGATGCTGCGCCGGGGCAGGCGCGCGCAGAT
>JAITEY010000170.1 GCA_031281815.1 Desulfovibrio sp.
CCCTGTGCCTCGGCGCTGAGCATATCCAGTATGCTTTCGGCGCTTTCAAAGCACAGGCGAGACTCCGGGTCTTGAAGCAACTCATAAGTTTTTGTCTCCATAATTATACGCAGTGCGTCTATCTGTGCATTTCTATCCGCCATTGACTTTGCGTGGCTGATATCGACAGATGTGTAAAATCCTTGCCCAAAGTCCTTGTACGGTCTGCTTTGTTGTAAGTCAACGGCATCGAAATCATATGATGAACAGTGATAGAGCGTGATTGTATGCATAGTATTATATCCTCATATTCGGAAATATTTGATTTAATCAAAAATAAAGCAGAATGTCTTTCTACCAAATAAGGTGCTGTAATTTTACGCAAGTACCCCATTCACATAGTCGTCAATTTCCTCAAGTATGCCAAAATCTCCCGTAAGTTGAAACGGCTCGTAGGCATCAGCGACAAACGTCAATAAATTTCTATCTTTATTTTTCTCGTTTGGTACCTATATATACCAATAATTGTACTAAAAGAAAAATCGGTACTCCAATTTCCATAAACGTCATGGCTATGCCAGCAGTATCACTTATTGTGTTCAATACTCTTTCGTCGTCGTACGGATCGAAAAACATGGAAAATGTCATATCCGCAGTACCACCTGTCGTATGGGCTATAACTACATGGCATAGAAACAGATTAGCAAAAGCTACGGGGAGCAGCAAAATCTTTTTCTCCTTAATTATGCAATACGAAGATGCAATACAGTACAGTATAGTAGCAGCATCCTTAAGATTTTCCCACCAAAAATGAAAAATATTATATAGAAATCCATATAAAAAGATGAAAGATGAATACAGTAAGACAAGAGTTACAATATATAATGCCGATCCGACAGAAAAAGCACTGCGGGAAAAAAGCACTGCCAGATTCACGGCTGCGAAAAGCAGAAGTACGATATAATTATCAATCATCGATTGATATATCGTTTATTGTTTGGACTCATATGCGAGCCACAGTTTTTGGTCATAAATTCTTTTTATATTGTATCCATGCGTTTTCTGTTCTTTTCTGCTTCTTTGGTTCTTCCGGCTCTTGATTCTCTGAACGATTTCGCAAAACCGGCGACGACGTACCACCGGAATACGAGAACACATCGCCGTGATCATAAGGTTTAACCCCGGATTTATACTTGTTGATGTACTCGCAAATTTCGATGGCGCGAAAATCTGAAAAGACGCTGCGAATCGTGCCGTCTTCCTGCATGATCAAGCCAAGGCTGTCGCGTGAAACAAGCGTTGCCCCGCAGGAGGTGCGTTGCCCTTCCACAGAGTAAGGCAATTCCAGACCATACTGGTCAAGTGGGTTTTGTTCAATGGAATAGTAACCGCCGCATTTGGGACAATAGACGGAATCTCCCGATCGTGCATACCTGTAAGGTCCGTAAGAGTCTGGGCTACTCGCGTTTGTAACCCTGCCGCCGTGCGTGGTGGTGTCGCCCAGCACAATACGTTTGGCGAAACTGTTTAACATAACAGTAATCTCCTGATTAATTTCCTGATTAATTCAGTAAAAATACGCGACTGGGCAGGCCTTTTTATTCGAGATCAAGCGTTTCTTTGAGCGGAAAAATTATTCAAAGTTGCCCTGACCTTAATTTTATCAAATATCCCCTGAAGATCAAGGCCGTTTTCGGTCGAGCAGTAATTCTCATTTTGCTTCGCATGCCTTGTGTTCTTTGATCAGGCCGCCCGGTTGCTTGCCGTCGGCTCTCCGCAATTATCAATGCCCCAGATAAACCCCACCGATTCTCACGCAGTGCAGGCTATGGCGTTGCCCTTGGGTTTGCCTTTTGGGAGCAATCGCTGATGGCGGCCGCACCGGCGAAGCTGAGCTTTCCATATTGCTGTTCCGGCATTATGCGGATTGACATATCCGCCAAAACGGTTAGGTTACTCCGTGCTGTCTGATGCCGCAACGCCGACGCGGCGACGGTACCGGCCAAAAAAACCGCCGGCCGCGCGCCCGGCCGGCCGAAAACGACAAGTGACCAGGAGTCGACAACGTGTCCGATCTTTCTTCCAATCTTCCGGGCATTAATGTTGTGGAAGGGCTTGCCCGCGTCGCCCGCAATAAAAAATTGTACCTCAAGCTGTTGCGCCGCGTGGCAACCGATGCCCCCGGCATCAAGGAAAAAATGAGCGAGGCCGTTATGTCCGGCGACCTCAACTCCTTGCGCGAACAGGCTCATTCCATCAAAGGCTCGTCCGCCAATCTCTCCATCACCGACGTCTATGCCGCCGCGCAACAACTGGAACAGGCCGCCAAAGATGAGGATATGACGGGCGCCGTCATGCACCTCGGCGCATTGGAAAGCGCCCTCGACGCCTATGTCGCCGTTGTCGCGGGTATTGAAGATTGACCACGGGCGCGCGCCCTGCGCCGAACGCATCCGGGCTCCGGCCGGGACGGGCCGGACGGCCCCGTTGCGGAATCGCCCGCGCTTTGAGATTCTGCCCTGCGCGGGCCGGGCGGCTTCTTCAGGGTATGCGTTGCGGGATTACCCGCGCTTTGAGGTCCTGCACTATGCGGACCGATCGGTCCCGTTGAGGACACAACCTCTCTGTCGGCTTCCATGAAGGGCGCGAAACACAGCGGCAAGCGGTCGAAATTCAGACCACACGCTCTTTTCGTCGGGCGCGGAGTCGCCGGTGCGGCCTATCTGGTCGCCTTTGCCGGGTTGATTCTGGTTGCCCTTGTTTTTTTTCTGGAAATCGTCGGACGAGAGCCCGTCAGGCAGGAAGAAGCGCCCGTCGCCGCCGTGCCCCCGGAACAGGAAGAAGGAACGCAGGTCGAACTTCCGGAAGCCTATTTTCAACCGGGGACCGAAGACGCCGCCGGAGAAGATGAGGAAGAAAGTCCCGGTCTGATCCGGGGGGAAATAGCCCCCGGAGACACCGCGGGCGCCCTGCTGCAGCAGTGGCTTTCCCCGGTGGCTATCAGCGCCGTGGTGGAAGCGGCCAAAAACGTCTGGCCCCTGTCCCGCATCCGGGCAGGCCGGCCCTACGCCGTAATGCTGGATCAGGGCGATTTGACGCGCTTTGAATACGAAGCCGACGACAACAATCGTCTGGTCATTGAGCGCGAGATCGACGGCAGCGCCATCCGCTGGAAGGCGTCCCTGGAAAAGATTGCATACGACATCCGGCTTATGCGGGTGGAAGGCAACATTGAGTCCAGCCTCTTTGAAAGCATGCTCCTGCTGGGGGAAAGCCCGGCTCTCGCTGTACGCCTTGCCGACATTTTCGCCTGGGAAATCAACTTCATACGCGACCTGCAACCCGGTGACTCCTTCCGCCTGCTGGTGGAAAAACGATACCGCGACGGGGAATTCAAGGATTACGGCGCCATCCCCGTCGCTGAATTCGTCAACAAGAACAAAAAGTTCGAAGCGTTCCGTTTTAAGGACAGCTTCGGCAACAATGCCTTTTTCACCGCCGTCGGAGAGAGCCTGAAGCGGGCTTTTTTGAAAGCGCCGCTGGCTTTCACGCGTATCAGCTCACGCTTCAGTTCGGCACGGCTGCATCCCATTCTGGACATCGTGCGGGCGCACCCTGCCGTGGATTACGCGGCGCCGACCGGAACCCCGGTCAAGGCCATAGGCAGCGGCGTAGTGACCTTTCGCGGCTTCGGGCGCGGCGCGGGCAACTATATTGTGCTCAAGCACGCCGGAGGCTACGAATCCATGTACATGCACCTGAGCGGCTTCGCCCGTTCCCTGAAGCAGGGCGGCCGCGTGCGCCAGGGTGAGGTCATCGGTTTCGTCGGCAGCACGGGATACGCCACCGGACCGCATCTTGACTTCCGTATGAAAAAGGACGGCCGCTTCCTTAACCCGGAGAAAGTGCTTTCACCGCGCGACGAAGCAGTGCCCAAGGCCAAGCTCGCAGCGTTCGCGACTGAACGCGACCGTATGCGCGCTCTGTTGAACGGCGACATTTCCCTTGACGACTACGCGCCCGCGCAGGAACAGGCCGAGACCGCGCAAAGACAGAGCGGGACCGCACAATGAGCGGCAAAGAATACACCCATAAGGATTTGTCCCGCTTGCTGGGTGTATCCGAAACCACGGTCAAAAGTTATCGCCGCAAGTTCCCCGACTGCATCCCCGTCGCCGGCTACGGCAAACCCATCCGCTTCGGCGACGATGCCCTGCGCGTCGCGCGGCGCATCCGCGACCTCTTTGAGTACGGCCTGAGCGTTGACGAAACCCGCGCACGCCTGGCCGAAGAATTTGACTGGATCATCCTCCCCCGCGCCGACGCCGGCGACCGGCAGCCCGCTCCGGCGGAAGACGCGGCGCCCCGCCCCGACCCGAACACCCTCCTCGCCGGTCTGGCCCGGAACATGGTCGATATCTTCCTGGGCCAGAAGGAAATCGTCAAACGCCTGGATCACCTGACCGCCCTGTTGCAGACTCTGCCCGGCGCATCCCCTGCGCCGGAGCCTTCACAAGGTGTCGTACACAAGAACGCTTCCGGCATTGCCCCGCGGCAGCCCGCAAAGGGCAACGGCGGGCATGGTTCGCCGGAGCCGGCGGAAACATCCGGGTATGACCCGGAGCAGTCCGCAGGGAGCGGCGGAAGCTACATCCCTCATGGGACGGAAGCATCCGGGTTTGATGCGGAGCGGGCACCGGGGAGCAACGGCGGATATCTCCCCCAGGGGAGGGACGACGCGTCCGGGCCTGCTTCTGAACGACCCGGCGCACCTCGCGGTGAGTGTGGTTCTCCGAATGCGCGGGATGCGCGGGATGCGTTCGATGCCGATCCGGAGGGGCGCGGGGAACCCCGCGCGGAGCACGATCCCGAGGCGCGCGCGGCGGAGCACGCGGGGCACGCATGCCGCATTTTACCTCTGCGCAGGCAGGATGCGCCGGCCACGGCACCGGACGCCGGCGCCGCCCGTATGCCGGAACGAAGCCCGGTTGAGCCTCCGCGCCGTTTCCTCGCCCTGCCGTTGATGGCCGAGGCCGGGAACGGAGGGTATATCGGCGCGGGGGGGAAACGACGCGGCCGTTTTTCCCTGAATGACCTCAAGGCCCTGCTTGTCTTTACTTTCGCCCCGCCCAGCCATTTCAGGTTCCTGTGGGAAGAGCGGGAGGACGCCTGGATGCTGCGCCTGGAACAGGAACAGGAAAAACGCCGCATCGACATTCTGCTGGCGGAACGGTCGTTGCGGGAAGGCGGCACGGCCGCCGTCATTCTGCGCCTTGAGGATAACGGCGAGGAACGGCATCCGGCGGAAATCTGCGCAATCATCGACGCTGTGGGGACCTGAGCCCGCATACCCCATCTCGACCTCATGCACCTGAGCATCAGAAATCTTTCCAAAAGCTACGGCGACCGCGTCATTCTGCATGATTTCTCCCTGGAAATTCAGGCCGGGATGCGGCTGTGCGTTTGCGGTCCCAACGGAGGCGGCAAATCCACCCTGCTGCGCATGCTTGCCGGGCGCGAGGAACCCGACGCCGGCAAAACAAGCGCGGCGCGTGGAGCCGAGGTCGGCTATGTGGAGCAGGAACTCGACGAGCGTGCTTCGGCCCGTCCCCTGCGCTCCTTTGTGCTCGAGGCCCTGCCGGACTGGAACGACTTTTGGACCGCCTGGGAACGCGCTCTCGGGGACGATGCCGCCCTTGCCCGTCTTTCCGAACGCCGGCACGAGATGGAACTGAAGTGCGGCTTCAGCCCGGAGCACAAGGCCGATGCCGTGCTCGCCTGCCTGGGTTTTTCCCCCGACCGTTGCGACATGCCCCTGCGCGCGCTCTCCGGCGGCATGCGCGAACGGGCGAAACTGGCGCGCGCCCTGGCGGCCGGCTCCGACATCCTGCTTCTTGACGAACCCACCAACCATCTGGACCTGGAGTCCGTCGAACGGCTGGAAAGCTTCCTCCTCAAGTACGAAGGCATACTGGTTTTCGTGGCCCACGACCGGGTATTTATGGATCGCGTGGGCACGCACCTGCTTTATCTGCCGGGCGACGGCAGGGCAATCTTCCGCAAGGGAGTGTTCAGCGACTTTCTGCACATGCAGGAAGAGCAGGAAGAGCGCCGTAAACGCGAAGAGGCCGGGGTGCGGGCCGAACTTGAACGCAAGATGGATTTTGTGCGCCGCTTTCGGGCCAAGGCGAGTAAGGCCCGGCAGGCCGCTTCACGGCAAAAGGCAGCGAAAAAACTGGAAAAGGAACTGGAAGGGCTGCGCCCGGAACAGCGCCGCCGGGAACTGCACTTCCGCTGGCCGGAACCCCAGCGCACGGACCGCGTCGTCCTTGCTGTCGACGACCTGCGTTTCGCCTTTCCTGACGGCAGACGCCTCTGGGATTCCTTGTCCTTCACCCTTTACCGAGGGAAGAAGACGGCGCTGGCCGGCCCCAACGGCAGCGGGAAATCCACGTTGCTCCGGCTGCTCACCGGCGCGTTGCCCTGCGAAAGCGGCAGCATCGTCATGGGGAAAAACGTCAAGGCCGGGTATTTTTCCCAGCATCGTCTTGAATCCATGGACCCTGCGGGCACGGTGCAGGGGGAACTGCGCCGGCTCTCGGACCCGCGCACCACGGAAGAGGAACTGATGAGCGTCCTCGGCCTGTTCATGCTTGGGCAGGATTATTTCGAGCGCAACGTGGGCAGTCTCTCCGGAGGTGAAAAAAGCCGCCTTTCCCTGGCGACCCTGTTTCTGGCCCGCGCCGATTTTCTCATCCTCGACGAGCCTACCAACCATCTGGACCTGGAAAGCCGCGAGGCGCTGATAGAGGCCTTATCCATTTTTTCCGGCACCCTGCTCATGGTGGCCCATGACAGACATCTGCTGAACGAGGCTGCAGACAGTATTTGGGCGTTGACCCCGCAGGGTTTTACGGTTTTCGACGGAGGCTGGGAAGAGTACGCAGCCTTCCGTCGTGCGGCCGCGGGGGAAGAGCGCGCCCGCATGTCGACCGCGCGGCGCACGGAAAGCTCCCGCCTGAGCGGTCTCGGCCGCGAAGAACTGAAGCGGCGCAAGCGCGAAGAGGCCGAAGCGCGCAAAAAACCGGCTCAAACCCTGAAACCGCTGCGGGATACGCACGCGCGGCTTGAACGCGAGCTTGAAGATACGTTGGCCCGGCAGGGCGAAACGGAACGCCTGCTCGCGCTGCCGGAAGTTTACGCCGATACCGCCCGGTGCACCGAACTCCTGAAGGAATTTCATATCCTGCAACAGAGCGCGGAGAACTTGCTGGAACGCCTCGCCGCATCGGAAGCGGCCATCGCTTCCGTGTCGGCCGGCGCGTGAATGCCCCTGATACCTGGTTACGCTTGTTTTTACGCCTCCGGCGGCCGGGGCTCCGCCCCGGACCCGGCAGAGGGTATGATTCCCCCTGCACCCCCCATTGGGGCTGATGCGACAATTTAAAGGAGTTGTTTATGATAAGACTTTTGATGTTCCTCTGTTGGCTGTGCATTGCCGAGCTTCCCGCGTATGCGGCAAGCTTTATCGCTCCGGGCGACGAGCCGGACAGCCTCGCTTTTCTGCCGCCTCCGCCTGCCCCGGACAGCGCCGGGTTCATGCGGGATCAGGCCGTTTACCTGCAAACGCGCAGCCTGAAGGGGACGGAACGCTGGAGTCAGGCGACTTTTGACGCCGATATCATCAACAACTGGCCGGACGTCTTCAAGGATGCGCTCGGCTTTTCACTCGACAAACAGCGCACG
>JAITEY010000248.1 GCA_031281815.1 Desulfovibrio sp.
GCGTCCCGCTTGAGCCGGCGCAGGCACAGGTCACGGAGTTTCGCCGGCTCAGGCAGGCTGTCCTGAAGAACCAGCACCCCGGAATTGAGGTTGGGCGCTTCACCGTCCAGGCCGATCAACGGCGCGAGCACATTGACCGAAGCCGGCAACGAACGTCCCGAGTCCGTGAAATGCGGGTCTTCAAGCGCCATGGACAGCGGGCCGAAGGTTGCCAGGCCGCTGATGTCGTCCTGCACGGCGATGTCCGCGTCCAGCCAGATGACGGTTCTGTATTGCTCCAGAAGAAGAAAGCCTTCAAAACGCGCCAGGCAAAGCAGGGAAAACTGCCTGACGGCTTCCGCGGGCAGGTTCACCTGCGGAGGCGTAAACGGCGTAAGCCGCGCGCCCATGTCTTCGAGCAAAGCGGCGTCGGCCGGCGGCAGCGCGCCGTCGGTGTACAGAACGACATCGGCCTCCAGATGCGGGCTGTGCCTGCGCAGGGACTGCAACAGACATCCCGCGGCGAAACCCAGGTCGCCCGTAACGCCGATCAGAAGGGCCAGAGGTCTTTTGGGTGTTTCACGCATATTCCGAATCCTCGTTCATAACAAGGGCAAACGCTGCAGGGCAAATGCGGCGTGATAGTTATCGTAAAACACTGATGCAGTATACCGGCAAAACGCAGCACATATCCGCATCCAGGCGTTTTGCAGACAGATATTTCGTCAACGCCGCTTTTTGCCTCGTCTTTGACACACGCTTCACATAATTACCGATACGCTCTTAGAGCATTTTGCGCTTGAGATTGCCGCTTGACGGCGAAGCAAGTTCGCCTCGCGGCAAGGATTTGCCGGCAAATCCTTGCAGAGCGGATGGATATTTTCAATATCAATCCGCTCTAATAAATCTGCCGGACGCGGCGCGCGGCGATCAGGCGGGTTTTCCAGTAATCGCCGGATATGCTGTCCACGCGCACCTTTTTGCCGCTGCTCGGGCTGTGTACAAAGCGGTTTTCCCCGACGTAGACGGCGGTATGCAGGCCGCTTTTGATTTTGAACACCAAGATATCCCCCGGCTTCAACTCGGAGCGGCGCACGGACGCACCCGCCCCGCTTTGCTCCGCAGCCGTGCGCGGCACCCTGACGCCGTTGCGGGTGTAGGCCCAAAAAACAAGCCCTGAGCAATCGAAACCTTTCTCAGGAGTGCTGCCCCCGATGCGGTACGGCACGCCCACCGCGCTCAGGGCAACGTTGCTCACGGCGCGCCCCGATGCCGTCCCTTCCCCGCCGCCGCCCGCGCCCCGCAGAGAGCAGCCCGCGCCCTGCACAAGCAACAGGCAGAGGGCACACAAGCACAGCCGGCGCATCGCGCCGGATAAGCGCCGCGGCTGCAAACACGCCGCGCCGGGAGCGTTCCGCATGCGAACGCGCAACGCGCCGGGCCCCCCCCTCGCCTGAAAACGCAGTATATCCGGAAAGGTCCGCATCAGAAAGCGCAACGCGCCGGGAAAATTCCGCCCCACCATATCCACCTCCGCGGCCTTGAGGAAAGAGCGCCGCAGATGTTGCCGCCCGCAGACGCCGTCGCTTGCCGTCCGCCGGCAAGGTCGCTCCGCCCCGCGCATATCCCGCGCAGTCTTGAAAAAATCTAAACTATTTATCGGCATGTCGGGGCTTTCCTTTAGCGGCGCGAAAGGGTATAGAACCGCACTTTGCACGCAGCGCGGTTGCAAATGCAAAAAAATGCAAAAAAAGTGTTGCACAACCCTATCGACCAAGGCCGGTCATGCGCTCCGAACCCTTCACCCTGCAGGAAAAAACTCTCGGGCGCTTGCTGGACGAGGCGGTTTCCCGTTTTCCCGACCGGGAAGCTGTAGTCTATTTTGATACCGGGGTGCGGCAAACGTGGGCGGAATTTTCCCGTGATGCGGACGCGCTTGCCAAAGGACTCACGGCCTTCGGCGTGGCCAGGGGCGCAAAAATAGGCATCTGGGCGCCCAACGTGCCGCACTGGCTGACCCTGATGTTCGCCGCCGCGCGCATGGGGGCCGTGCTGGTCACCGTCAATACCAGTTACGGCGACCGGGAACTGGCCTACTTCCTGAAGCAGAGCGACTGCGACACACTGTTTCTCGCCCATGCCTACAAGGACCACAGTTTCCTGAATATCCTCGAATCCGTCGTTCCTGAACTGCATGACCGCCCCTCCGATGATCTGCGTTCCGCCGAATTTCCTTTCCTGCGCAGGGTCTTTCTCATGGACGAGGATGACGCCGGCGGCATCATGGGGCTGGGGCGGGTCACGGCGCGGGCCGGGAGCATTTCCGACGCGGACTATGCGGCGCGGCAGGCGCAGGTCGACCCGCACGACGTGGTGCAGATGCAGTACACCTCCGGCACCACCGGCTTTCCCAAGGGCGTGATGCTGAGCCATGTGAACATACAGAACAACGGCTGGTGGATAGGGCGGAACATGCGCTTTACAGCCGACGACCGTCTCTGCCTGTGCGTGCCCCTGTTTCACTGCTTCGGCTCCGTACTCGGCGTCATGGCCGCCGTCAACCACTGCACGGGTATGGTCGTCATCGACGCCTTCAATCCTCTGAAGGTGCTGGACGCCATACAAAAAGAGCGCTGCACGGCCGTGCACGGGGTGCCCTCCATGTACCTGGCCATGATGGACCACAAGCGTTTCCCCCGTTACGACCTTACATCGCTGCGCACGGGCAT
>JAITEY010000251.1 GCA_031281815.1 Desulfovibrio sp.
AAAGCTGCCGCGGAAGCGGGAAGCGTCCGCCTGACTCTGCAGTTTTCCGTATTGAATATCGCGGGCCAGTTTGTCGTATGTCGCAAGAATATCGTTCAGAACGGCAGGAATAGTGTGCATCGCTTCGACGACTTTCCCTATTTCCCCCTTCTCGGTTATCCGCACATCATGGTTGAAATCGCCGCCCGCTACCGCTTGGGCATACCCGGACACTTTGCCGAGTACCCGCACCAGACCGAGAATAATGAACAGCGTTACCAACGCTCCGATCGTCAGCCCGGAAGCGCTTGTCGCCAGCATGATTTTTTCCGCCTTCGCGTTGGATTGGATTGAATTTTCCGCTACCTTGCGAGCCGCATCGCTGGTAACTTTACTGAAGTCCTCGATGGCAGCATTCAAGGCGCGCGCTTCGTCGCGCACTTTAACAACCAGCGCTTCCTTTTTAGCGGCATCGGCGCGCATAGACCGGATATCCGCGACCATGACGTCGAAATCCTTTACCAATTCACCGAACCGTTGCCGGGTTTCTTCGGCAATAATAAGAGATTGCAACTGTTCCAAATTTTTCCGAAGTTCAGCAAACAGCTCAAGGCTCTGGTCGGCTGCCTGCGGTTTAAGGTTGACGGAAAAACGTCCCAGGGACGTCATTGCCTGCGACACTCCAAGCCAAACGTCGTTCAGGCGAAACAGCACTGCCGTGTTGCCGGTGTGCTGAGCAGCTTCGGCCAATTCGCCGAGGGCTTTATACACTTCGCGATAAGCAGGGCGTACCTTTTCCGAGAGTACCTTAGTCACCGCAGTCACAGTATCGTTCAATTCCCGTAAGTGCGGCCTGACTGTTTCCGCCTGCCTGCCCAATTCATCAAGCGCGTTTTTTCTTTCCGGAACATGTGTCATGTCACGCGCTTCCTTGATGTGTGCCGCAAATACATCAAGGACGGACAAGGCGTTGTTGATCAGCGCAGGGTTGAATTCTTCCAGAAAAGCGTTGAGATGTCGAAGCACATTCGCGGTTTCGGTGTTCATGTCGCTTCCCAAGACGTTTACTCGCGCGAAACGCCGATAGGTGGTGAAACTTTCATCGGCGTTGTTGAGTTCCGTCAGGCCGAATACCGCCACAACCGTCAAGATGGCAATCATGACCGCAAATCCGCTGATGATCCTGAATTTTGTCGTCATTTTCATCTCCCGATAAACAATACCGTTTTCCGGAATATCTTTTTCAACCTGTGGCCTGCCGTATCTGTCTTCCCTAAACTTTATTTAGTCAAGTCTGTCCGAAGACGCCTGTTTTAATGTATTTTCAGACGGTTGTGCTGCTCATGGCAACAATATCCCCTCCTCCGCAGGGGAGCAAATGAAAGTATGCAGAACTTGTCCGGAACGGAAAAGTTCTGTATTTCAGGCGCGGGCAGGCGACTCGTCGTCCGGCCGGACTTTGAAGCCGAATCGTCTTGCGAAAAAAGAGGCCGCGGGAGCCGGAAGCAGATTCAGGCACCTGACGCCGAGCGCGGGGAGGAAGGGGAAGGTAATGTCGTCCGCTCCGTCTTCCAGACGCGCGCGGATCAGGGAAGCCGCAGCGCCGGCGCTCATGCGCAAGGGTTGCGGGCCGAGAAGCCGCCTGCTCATGGGGCTGTCCACATAGCCCGGGTACACGATGCCTATGCGGACGGACGTGCCGACGTATGCCGCGCGGAGCGCGCGGGCATACACGGCAAGGGCACTTTTGGACGCGCAGTAGGCCGGTGAATCCGGCAGGGGATACAGGGCGGCCAGCGAGCTTACGCACACAATGCGCCCTCCTCTCCCGCGCATGAGCAGCGCCAGAAAAGCGGCCATATTGATGTTGCCCAACGCATTGACTTCCATGGTGCGGCAGGCGTCCTCCACCGGCTCGGGCGCGCCGTCCGGCAAGGCGCCCGAGGATACCCCGGCGTTCAGAAAGGCGAGGTCTATGCGGCATTCAGCGTCAAGTTCCGCAAGTCGTTCCCTGACCTCGGCCAGAGCGCGGATGTCCTGGGACAGCGTCCGGACGGACGCTCCCCGTTCCCGGCAGATTTCCCCGGTTTCCTCAAGACGGGCGGCGTTGCGCCCCCACAGGACAAGATGCGTTTGCGGAGCGGCATACTCCAAGGCCAGAGCACTGCCCAAGCCCCCTCCCGCCCCGGTAATCACGATACAACATCCGTCTTTGCGACTTTGGTCCGACACGGGTGTACCTCGCAGGGAAGTTTGTTCCTGGTCCGTGATGACGCCGCGTACCAAAACTCCGCTCCAAACCTCGCCTGAACCGGGGAGTGCGGGGGAGAGAAAAGCCGAAATATCAGCCGGCGCGCCGGAACAGCAGGCTTCCGCCCTGCCCTCCGCCCTCTGCCGACGTGACCGGAAAAAGAAATTGCTCCATCGTCTCAAAACCCCAACGCCGGTAAAAACGCAACGCCCTCGGATTGGAATGCCGGCAAAAAAGACTTATGCCCTGCAATCCCGCCTCTTGCGCCCTGACCTCGGCCCGCTGCATGAGTATGTCCGCTGTGCCCGTGCCGCGCCTGTCCGCCGCCACCCAGAAGGTGTTGACGTACAAGCTGCCGGGAACGGAACATTCAAGCATGGGCCGTGCCGCATCCAGTTTGGCCGTCTTCACAAAGCCGGACATGGCGGGATGTATGCGGTGCAGTGAGGCAGGATACGCAAAAAGCAGAGCCTGTACGTTACCGCCTTCCTCAAACAGAAGCATGTTGTCGAGATTGTAGGCGCCGTCGTCGCGCATCAGGGCCGCGGCGAAAACCGCCCGGCCGTCGATGCCGGGGACAATGCCGTCAAGCAGCCAGGAAACAATGCCTTCGCCTGCTTCATTGATGATGCCCGCAAGAAGTTCAGCCTCGTCATGAAACGGAGCGCGTTCTCTGCAACCCGCCGTCATGCGCCGCTCCCCGCCCGCCCGACTGCGGCTGCCGGCGGCGTTGCCGCGTTAAAGAAGCTCCCCATGGTCCGGCTCCCTGTCCGCGCGGCCGCAACGGACAACAGTATGCGCATAATGCGCTCGGCCCGTGTCACGCGCCGTCCCCTTCGCGCATCGCGGCGGCCCTTGCCTCGGCTTTTTCCAATTCTTCCACGACAATATCGAGGACTTTCAGGATATTTGCCTCGCTGTGCACGGCGGAAAGAAAAAAGCGCAGCCGGGCGGCGCCTTCTTCCACCACGGGAAAAATAATCGGCATGACGTTGATGTTGCGCTTGAAAAGGGCCGCGCTGAGTACTCCGGCCACGAGAGAACTGCCGACTATCACCGGAATGACGGCATACCCTTCGGCATAACCGGTGTTCAGCCCCCGTTTGCGGGCTTCCCGCAGGAAAAAGGCGCTGAGTTCCGCAAGCCGCCGCACCCTGTGCGGTTCCTCCTGCAGCAGGTCGAGCGCGGCGCTGCTCGCGGCGGCCAAAGGCGGCGACATGCCGACACTGTATACAAAACCCGGCGCCTTGTAGCGCAAAACCTCAATCAGTTCACGGCAACCGGCAATGAAGCCGCCGCAACCGCACAGGGTTTTGGAAAGCGTCCCCATCCAGATGTCCACATCACCGTCGGCCGCTCCGAAATGTTCCCGGCTGCCCTTGCCGGTCGCCCCCAGCACACCCAAAGCATGGGCTTCGTCCACCATGAGAAAGGCGTTGTACGTCTTTTTCAACGCAATCAGGCGCGGCAGATCGACTATGCTGCCGTCCATACTGAACAATCCCTCGGTGGCGATGATTGCCCGCCGCCTGCCGGACCGCGTTTTTTGCAGCACCGCCTCCAGGGCGGCGCAATCGTTGTGCGCGTACGAGCAGCGTTGCGCGCCGGAGAGCAGCGCCCCTTGGACTATGGAATCGTGCGCCAGCGCATCGTGGTAAATAATGTCGGAGGGCGTCATGAGCGTCGCCAGCGTCGACACATTCGTGGCATGGCCGCTGACGAAAACAAGCGCCGCATCGGTACCGTACAACGCGGCCAGCTTGCCTTCCAGTTCCCGATGTACCGGCCGTTCACCTGAAACAAGACGGCTCGCGCCCGCCGAGGTGCCGAACAGCGCAATCGCCTTGACGGCAGCCTCGACAACGCGGGGATGACCGTTCAGTCCGAGATAGTCGTAGGTGGAGTAATTCAGGAATTCCTCGCCCCCGATGAGGGCGTATTCTTTGGCCATGCGCTCATGGCATGAGAAAAAGGGAACGTCGACGCCCATCTTCTTGCTCATAGCGTTGAGCACCTGCACCTGCTTGTAGGCGGGGAGTTCACTGAAGGAAGCCGGAGCGCGGTCATCCCGGCTTGCGGACAAGGCGAACGTGTCGTCCTGCGCCGGCGCGCGGGGAGCGGGCATCACCGCGTCAAGGGCGGCGCAGGCTTCCGGGTCCAGTCCGAAAAGAGACGTCTTGGCATCATTCACGTCGGGTACCGCCCAAGGACAGACTGATTTCGCGTTTTACGGAGTCGGGCAGGTCCAGAGCATGCTGCCGCGAAAGGGCATCGACGAAGTACAGGTCGTCGCCTCCGGCCCCGCTCTTAGCGCCCCGTTCCATAATGACCGGGTACAGGGCGGCCGCAAGGTCCGCCGTACTCATCTTGTCCGTCAACGGCACGGCATACCCGTCCAAGTCGAATTTCTGGTCGATGCTCACGCCGAGTTCCGCAGCCATAAGCGAATCCATGCCTTCATCCGCCAGCGGCGTGTCCGGGGCCAGACGATCCGCGGATATCCCGAGTATTTCGGCAATTTCGGCCCGCAACAACTCTGTAAGAAGAGCGCGGCCTTCTTCGGGCGGTGCGGAACGCAGGCGTTCCACAGGCGGTATGCCGCCGTCCGTACGAACCCGCTCGGCCGGAATCAACCGCTCGAACATCGCCGACGACAGCAGGGACATACCCGGCCCGCCCTGCCGGTTCAAGCAAAAATAGTGTGAATCCGTAATGTCGTACACAAGGCACTGCTCCAGACGGTCCAGCGCCTCGTCCATGCCGACGGCCTCGGCCCCGAGAAGGTTTTTCAGCATTGCCGCAACCCTGGGATTGCGTTGCAGCATCCCCCCGCCGCTTATCGGCCCCCACCCGATCACCGCGGCCGGCAGACCGATTTGCCGCCTGTAAGCCGCGAGACTTTCCAGCGCGGCATTGGCTGCGACATAGGAAGCCTGACCCGGATTGCCGAACGTCGTCGTCGCCGACGAATACAGGACGAAAAAGTCCAGCTTCGCGTTTTTGGTGAGTTCATGCAGATTCCATGCGCCGACGGCTTTGGCCGCCAAAACATTGCGGATGCGCCCGAGGTTGAGGCCGGCAATCAGCCCGTCGTCCAGAACAGCCGCCGCATGCACCACCCCTGCGATCGGGATGCCCCGCTCCGCCGTCTCCCGCAACGCGCCGGCAAGGCTTGCGCGGGAAGAAACATCGGCCTTCAATACCGCGACATCAACTCCCCCGGCCCGCATTTCCTCTATCAAGGCCTCGGATTCCGCATCCTTCACGCCGCTCCGGCTCACCAGAAGCAGATGCCCCGCGCCGCGCCGCGCCAAACGCCGCGCCGTGGCCAAACCGAAGCCCGCCGTGCCCCCGGTCACAAGATACGCGGCATCGCCGCGCAGACCAAGTCTGACCTGCCGCAACGGCAGAGGACGCACGGCTGTTTCCGCGTCGTCGAGCAACACCACCAGTTTGCCGATATGCGTGGAATGCTGCATGGCCCTGAACGCATCGACGGCGCGCACGCGCGGG
>JAITEY010000069.1 GCA_031281815.1 Desulfovibrio sp.
GCCGCATAGCCGACCAGTGCGCCCAGAACCGCTCCGACCGCCGCCCCTGCTCCTGCGCTTTTGGCCGTGGCGTATTCCGACGAACGCAGGTCTTTTATCGGGGCGTAGCAATCCGGATAGTAGTTCACCTGCGTAGTCTGTTCTCCGTATTTGCTTGCGCAACCGGAGAGCGACAGCGCAGGCAGCAGGAAGAGGCACAGGGCGGTACGGGTAAGAAACGAAGAGCCGGGACACGGCATCCGGCCGGATACGGGCTTAGACATGGTTCCCTCCGATGCGTCTTGCCGCCGCAGGTGAAACGGGCGCGCGCACCGAACGGGGCGCGCGTCCTGCGGTGCGGTTGTCACAATGGCATTTTTTCCGGAAAAACGCTACCCGTCGATTGCCTCCTGCAATGTTACGGCAGCGCGACTCGTCTCAAGTCATATCCACGCCGGCGTTTCGTCGTAGATTGCCTCATGGCGGCGCGTCGGACATCTCCACGCCTGACTGCCATGTATGATGCTGATATTTTTGATAAAAATGTACATTAAAAAAAGATTACCCCGGCGAGTACCCCTAAATTTTTGGGATACTGTCGGGAGTCAATAGACCGCTTTGGACGGGAAATGAGAGGGAAGAAAGTGGAATTTTAAAAGCGAGGTGGGCTGTTTTTGTGCCTCTTTCTATTCAAATAGCAGGGATTTACAGTTTCAGCAAGCTCTAAGAAGTCAAACGCGCAAAGCATTTGATTGAGGGTTCCGCTACCCCGCTACCCTCACAGATGCCGCTCGGCAGGCCGCGTCTTTCGGTGCGGGTGCGGGTTCCTTAACCACCGACGGTCCGTGCGTAACGGGCAGCGGACTTTGAGCGATAAAGCGCAGGTGTTATGGCTGTGCCGGAGCGTATGGAATCGCGCGAGGAGCGGGGGAGGACGGGGCTTGGGGTGGAGTCCCAAATAACGAAAAATGGTTCGCTACGGCTCTTGACTTGAGGGCAGATTTTCCATTATACTTTGTCACATTAGCCGGATAGACGGATATAGGCGGTTCAGCTTTGAAAATATTCAAGAGAGGACGCAAGGAGAACTTGCTTCGCTGTTAAGCGACAATCTTAAGCGCAAGACGCCATAGCCGATAAACAACGCGCGGTGGGAACCACATAAGTCCAGTTGGTTCCTGCCGTTTGTTTTTTTGAAGAGGAGCTATTCATGAAAACACCGCGCGGCATGAAGTGTAACGGTCTGCACGCCGTAGACATAAGCGACACTGGGCTGGCGGTTTTGCTGGGCATTCTTGCCGCCTTCGCTCCTTTTTCCATAGACATGTATCTGGCCGCCTTTCCTGCCATGGCGGAGGATTTTGGCACAGATACTGGTGGCATACAATTCACCCTATCCTTCTTTTTCCTGGGCATGGGTCTGGGGCAGATATTTTACGGCCCGCTTATCGACCGCCTGGGCCGCCGCCGTCCTCTTCTGTACGGTCTGGTTCTGTTTACCGCCACCTCGTGCCTCATGGTCTTTGTCCAAAATTTTCCCTTTTTCGTGATCCTACGCTTCCTGCAGGCTGTGGGTGGCTGCGCGGGCATGGTCATAGGCCGGGCGGTGATTCAGGATCTCTATGCCCTGCAGGATGCCGCCCGCATGCTTTCTCTGTTGATGATGGTGCAGTCCGTGGGGCCGGTGGCCGCTCCGGTGATAGGCGGCTATCTTTTGGGGATTGCTGGCTGGCGGATGATTTTTGCGGTTCTCTGCGGGCTGGGCCTGACCTGCTTCTTGGTGGTCTTTTTCCGACTGCCGGAAACCCTGGCTCCGGAAACTCCGTCCGCAGCACAGGGTGTCCCGCACATGCGGCGGCAAATCCTTGGCATTTTTCTGAGCATCTGCCGCAACAGACAATTTCTGGCTCCCGCCCTGACCGGCGGTCTGGGTGGGGCGACCACCTTCGCTTTCATCAGCGGATCGCCCTTTGTTCTCATGTCGCTTTACGGCCTAAACGGGGTGCAATACAGCTGGGTTTTCGCCCTGTGCGCTCTGGGCATGGTTGGCGCAGGGCGGCTCAACCAAGTTATGCTCGGGCGTTTCCAGCCCGGTAGCCTGTTGTGCGCCGCTCTGGCCGGTTCTTTGCTCTGCGGGTTGGGTCTGTTTTTGTCACTCTTGATGGCGGACGGTCTGCCGCCTTTGCCCTTGCTGTTGCTGCCGCTTTTTTTCATTCTGGCGGCTGGTCCCATCCTATTCGCCAATTCCACGGCTCTTGCCATGGCCGCTTCCGGTCAACACGCGGGCAGTGCCTCTGCGCTTCTGGGCGCCTTGCAGTTCGGCTGCGCGGGCGCCGTAAGCGCCGGAACCAGCCTGTTGCACAACGGCACGGCCTATCCCTTGGGCGGCATGCTCCTGGCTTGCTGCATCGCCGCATCGGCAATCTTCTTCCTAGCCCGCCACACGGACGCTGGCGGTCTCAAAAAAATTTAAAATAGTTCACGAAGGCAGGGAACATCATGACACCCACTATGCTTAATCATGTAAATACAATGTATTATGGCCTAATAAAGCCTCCTTGAGATTGTATGAGGCATCGTACATCGAAATGCGCCGTCGCTGTTTTCGGCAAGGCGCGGCCGCTCGACGCAGAAGTGCGAAACCGGCAGGGCAACGTCGATGAGCCGCCCGGAAGGCGAGGGATCGCAACGTCCGAAGACGTTGGTTTCAATGATACGCGGCAGGCGGCGGCCCGGCTGCTGCGGGTCGTGTCTGAAGGCTGCGCGCATGGGCCGCGAAAGCTCCGGCTCGGGCCGGCTCGCCCTATGCACATGCACAGTGTGCGGACGGAACTGTCGGGCGCAGGTCGCGAGGTCTTTGCCGATGAACAGCGGTATACCGCTTTCCCTCAACAGTTGCCCGCGCGGTCCCTGCTTCGGACTCCGGACCGCCGGCAGAAAACGCCGGCGGTCCGGATGCTGAACAAAAAAGCTGCATTGTCTTCGCCGTGCCGCCGAGGTCGAGCGCGGAGGCGACATGCAGCACCCGGATCAGATGCCGGACGCCGTTCACCAATTGATGCCGAGCAACTCGAAATAGGCTTGAGGGTGGGCGCATGCCGGACATTTATCCGGAGCATTTGCGCCTTCATGCACATATCCGCAGTTGCGGCAACGCCATTTGACGGGCTCGGGCCGGGAAAACGCGCGGCCTTCCTTGATGTTGCGGGCAAAATCCAGGAAGCGGCGCTCATGGAAGGCTTCAGCCACGGCTATGGCGCGCATGCAGGCCGC
>JAITEY010000125.1 GCA_031281815.1 Desulfovibrio sp.
GGCTGAGGCGTGCATTCATCCCGCTTTGCGGGCCGCGGCGCGGTAGGCGGCGCGGGCGCGGCAGGTGCGGTTTCTGCCTTGCCGTTTGGCGGCATACAGGGCGCCGTCCGCGGCGCTCAGAAGCTCTTCCCGCGACAGGGCGTCGGCCGGGCCGACGCCGGATACGCCGAAGCTTACAGTGAGACGCAGAGGTACGCCGCCTTCGGCCGTAAAAACGTGTTCCGCCGTTCGTATACGGATGCGTTCGGCTAGGGAGGCGGCCTCATCGGGGTCCGTGTACGGAAGCAGTATCACGAATTCCTCGCCGCCGTAGCGCGCGCAGCAGTCGGTGCTGCGTATGCCGCCCGTGAGCAGGGCCGCGACTTCCCGCAGCACGGCATCGCCCGTCCTGTGCCCCCATGTGTCGTTGATCCGCTTGAAGTGGTCGACGTCCGCCATCAGAACGGACAAGGGACGACCGTGGCGCGAAAGGCGCTGTATTTCGTCGTCAAGGAGTTCTTCAAAGTGTCTGCGGTTGTGTATGCCGGTCAGGGCGTCGTATTCCGCGCGCATGCGCATTGCGGCGAACTGTTCGGCATTCTTCAGACTCAAGGCCAGATGCCGGACGGCGAAATCCAGAGCCGAAGCACGCTCGCGGTCCAGAACATGCGCGGAGTCCGTGAGCAGCAGCAGGCAGCCGAGGCTTGCGCTGCCGGCGACCAAAGGGAGGCAGAGCGGAGCGGTATTTTCCGCAAGGCGGTTCGGCGTTGCGGCATTGCGCAGGGGCAGGGCGCGGATTTTCCCGGTTCGAAACGCAGCGCCCGGCCCGACCGCGGCGTGCTCCTCAAGCAGGTCGCGGCAGACGGCGAAGTCCGCGGAGTTTTCCTTGAGCCCGATATACAGGGAAAGCGTTTTTTCTCCGCCCGCGCCTGTCTCAACCAGCGCAGCATGAGCGGAACGCACCGGCAGCAGCTTGCCGAGATGGGCAAAGGCGCTTTGCAGCAGGTCGTCCGTGTTCAGGCTCTGCCCGACGGCAGCGAGAAAATCCGTCAGAAAACCAAGGGCAAGCGTTTTGCGCCGCAAGGTTTTGCGCTCAAGCAACAGCGCTTCGGTAAAACGGTCCGACGCCAGGCGGGCGGCGCGATTTTCAACGGCCTTGAGCATGATTGCGGATACCCGCTCCGCGTCCAGGGGGGGACGCAGGACTTCTTTGATGCCGTAATCGCAGGCCCTGTTGAAATCTTCCGGACCGTAACGCGCATCAAGGAGCATGACGATCTCCGCAGGGTAGCCGAAAGAAGACAACGCTTCGGGCAAACGGCTCATATCCCGGCAGCAGGCCGCCGATATCCAGACCACATACGGAGCGGGTCCTTTATCGCTCACGCCTGCCGCGCTCGTCACATCCGGATAGAGAATCAATTCTCGTCCCTCGTCCAAAAAGCGGCGCAGGAGTTCAGCTTGTTCGTTTGAAAGCCCTATGCCCCAACTGATTATGCGTGCTTTGCGCTGTAACATGTGCGTTATCCTTTATATGAAGTGTCCTGCGTCCGCAGTCCGTAAAGCCGCAGCAGATAATGTGCAGGCCGGAACCTTGAGCAACGCGCCTCGTGAATTTGCCGGGTGACGGCGGACAATGCCGGCTTACGGCCGTTGCGGGGATTTTACTGTACGTTGCTTTGCTCAACTTGGGCATCGTGAACGAAGCTGTACTTCCTCGAACAACGATTCTGCATTGCCGCGTTGTCTGCGCAACGGTAATGCAACAGGCGTGCCAAAGAGGAAAAGCGTGTAATCAAGCGGGTACGGTCGGAGAGCGACGTTTTTTTGACAGATTGAAGTGCGCACGCCGGAGGACTATGATGCGTTTACGCTGTTGCCGGCGCCGCGCGGCTTTTTCCGTCCCCGGAACTTGCCGTCCCGGCAATATCCGTATAGGACAACGCGGCAACGGCGTTGAGTTCTTTGTCGACGCGGCATACGGGCGCGCTGTTCCGACTCCGGAAAGAGCAGGAAGATGATAATGCACCGGGATCGGGAGGAAGAAGGCTTTTCGGCAGCCTTGAGCGCGGGTTTGCCGTCCCTTGCCCGACCCATGGACGGCGACGACGCTGACGCTCTGCTCGGCAGCCGTTGTTTGCCCCGGAGCGACCCGGCGCCGGATTTTTTCCGCAATCCGGCCTATGCCGGATGTACCCTGCTGTGGAGAGAGCGTGACGGGCTGGATGCGAACGGCCGCGCGGCCCGTATTGTTGCTTCATGCGCCGGCGGAGAAAAGGCGGGCCTGCCTCGCGGGCTTGATATGCCTGCAGCGTGTTTTCTCGCCGGTGCGTGTTCCTCCGCCTTTCATCTTGCTTGGCAGCTTTCCCGCGACGGCCTGCTGCCGGTGTGGGGGAGCGTGCTTGCCTCCTGCCAGGAATCAGGCTACGGGCAGTTCCGGCGCGGTTGGCATTCCCCGCGCGGCAATCTGCATGTCTGCTTCCGTCTGCCCGCGGACCCGCAGTTCAGGGGCGATACCGCCGCGGTTGCCCTCGGCCTGCTGGTCTGCAGGGAATTTCGGAAACTGGGGTTTCCCCTGTCCTTGAAATGGCCGAACGATTTGCTTTCGGAGCAACGCGCCAAGGTCGGGGGGATGCTTGTGGAGGAACGGGACGGGATCATCATGGCAGGTTTGGGGGTCAACACGGCCGAGGCTCCCGGTGCGGCACTGCTGCGTGAGGAACACGCCTTCCCGGCCGCCGTGCTCCCGCGGCAGGACGCGGCCGGGAAAGCCGGCGGCGCGGCTGTGCCTTTTTACCTGTGGCGGGTTCTTGTCGGCAGGCTTATCGTAGCCTGCGGCGCGGGGGCCGACGGAGGCATACAAACACAACCTTAAATGTTTTACATGTCGTTGCGGGAGAATGTACGGTATGGGGATCAAGACCTTTGACGCGGTGGTGCAGGAACTGAAGGGCAAGGCCATTCTTGTGGCCAATCGGGGAATCTCCGCAAGGCGTATCTGCCGGTCCATACGCGAGCGTTTCGATGCCGTGGCCGTGATGAGCGCCACGGATATAGACAAAACCGCCCCGGCCGCCTCTTCGGCGCAGGAGTTGTTGCTGCTCGG
>JAITEY010000142.1 GCA_031281815.1 Desulfovibrio sp.
TAAAGAATTTTTCTATCATCAACAAATTTTTTTTGAGATAGTGAAAAGCGGGAGGCGGGGGTGCGGATTCGCGCCGACCCCTTCCGCAGCGGCGACGACGGCATCCCCGCCCCGCACAAGCGGTGGCGCGCCCGCCCACCGCGACCTCGGCAGGACTGCGGCCTTCATACAAAATGCGGAATTTACGACATTACGGCAAACGAAGGCTATGTCAACGTCGGAATCAGTCACGACACAGCAGAATTTGCAGTGGACAGCATCCGGAACTGGTGGAAAAAGATGGGAATCTTGCGTTACTCCGGAAACTCAGAATGCTCAAGGCTGACTTCCATCCGGAGTGGAATTATGGGATCCGACCGCGTAAATGTTAAGATAATTGATGAACGACTCCTAAGACACTCTCTTCCATCATCAATGAGCGAGCCGGGGTGACTCCGGATATGGCGCTGCGCCTTTCCCGCGCGTTCTGCACTACCCCGGCACTGTGGCTGAACATGCAAAGAGGGTACGATCTCTGGATAGCGGAAAATACAAGCTCAGAACGGCAAAGCGTAGTGCCGCTGTATACTCCTTCTGCTTTGGCACAGGAGCACACATGGACAACAAATTTCTCCGGCTGGGCGCGGAGTAATTAACCGCGCTGAACGAATGCTCCTGACATTCTGCCGGGTATCGTCAGATGGGCGGGGGGCTGCCGGAACGCGGCCCCTCGCCTCAATCGTGTGCGGGCATTGCCGGCGCGGGGCCGGCCTGCGGCGAATCAATACCTGGGCTTGGTAACCTTGAATTCGTCGCGGCGGTTCTTGGACCAAACCGCTTCGCCGCTGCCGGACACGGCCGGGTGCAACTTGCCGAAGCTGACCGTCTCCATCTGTGAAGCGGGCACGCCGAGGTTCAACAGGAACTCGTATGCGGCGCGCGCGCGGCGTTCGCCGAGGGCCAGGTTGTATTCTTCCGTGCCGCGTTCGTCGCAGTGGCCTTCTATCGTCACGCGAAGCTGAGGGAACTGCTTGAGGACCGGGGCTTTGCGGGAAAGGATGTCCTTGGACTGGGCCGCCAGGTCGTAGCGGTCGTATTCAAAATAGATGATGCCGTTGCTGATGTTCGACGCGGCCTCGCGTTCGCTTTCGGTCATGGCGAGTTCGTCGTCGTCGCCGCCGCCCTGTCCCACTTCTTTTTTGGCGCAGCCGGCCGCGAAGCCGAGCGTCAGGGCAAGGACAAGGCACAACAGTTTCAATGCGGGTAACCTGTTCATAACTCCTCCTGATTCTACTTTTGATTGTAATGCTGATTTTGATTGCGCAAAGCGTTGCGTTTCAGCGCCGGCTTGTAGCCGGCGGTCGACGCCGAGTATGTAAATTTTCCCGGTAATCGGCATGATACATAACGTGTTTGTGTGCGCATCGCCCTCGTTCAGCGCCGCGCGGCCGGCCCCCAGGCGGGGAAGGACGCATCGCCGGGGCCGGTGGGCAGGCGTTTGGCCTCACCGCCGTTCCTGGTCGTGACGTACAGTTGCCGCGCGCCCGCGCGGGTGGACATAAACGCGATGAAATAGCTGTCGGGCGCGAACGCGGGTTTTTCATCGCTGCCCGGGCCGAAACTTACCTGGCGTTCCACGCCCGAAACAAGATCGTGCACATAGATGCGGTGGCCCCCTCCTTCCTGACGCGCATAGGCCACCAAGGAACCGTCCGGGCTGATCGAGGGATCGGTATTGTAGCTTCCGGACAGGCTGATGCGTTTGACGGACCCGCTGCGCAAATCCTTGAGAAAGACCTGCGGGCTGCCGAGCCGGCTGGACGTGAAAGCCATGAGCGAACCCGATGCGTCCACCGAGGGAGATACGTCTATGGCCGAGCTTTCGTCAAGGCGCCGTTCTTTCTGCAGGCTGTGCCCGAGCAGAAAAATGCTCGGATTCCTGCCGTCGGTCAGTCCCACGGCCACGCGGCCGTCAGGCATGTACGTCGGGCCGATGACCGTGTTGCCGGCGAATTTGATACGCTGCACGGTTCTGCTCACCGTGTCGCAGATGCCGAGCCCGTGGGAGCGTTTGTCGATATGGGTGAACAGGATGCGCCGGCCGTCCGGGCTCCAGGTCGGAGAAAGGGCCTCGCCTTTCATGTCTGTCATGCGGGTCAGATTGCGCCCGTTGGGTTTCATGGACCAGATGTCCTTTTTCATCGCGCCGTCGCTTTTCACAAAGGCCATGACCGAGCGGAAGAAATCGCCCCTGCCGATGACCGCCTCCAGAAAATCGGCGCAAAAGGCGTCGGCCGTGTCGAGCAAATCCTTCTCACCCGCGCCGACGGCATAGCGGTTGCCGAACATGAAGCGTCCGTCCGCCACGCTGAAGCAGCGCAGCTCCACCTGTGAGGACCCCTGCCAGGACGCGGTGATGAGCAGGTGTACCTGGGCCAGCGCGAAACGCTTGAAGTCGACGCCTTCGCCCGTCGCCGAAGCTGCTCCCGCTCCGCCGGGAATGCCGGCGGGGTTGACGAGGCGGATGAAAGAAATAAGACCCAAGTTGTCGTTGACGGCTTTGCGCAGGGCGGGCGCGCGGGCTGAACCGCCCAGGGGGTCGGCCTGCAGCAGGTTCACGCTGTTCTCGCCCGCTCCGACGACCTGCACGGACAGAGGCGCCGCCTCTACCCCGCGCGGGAGCGGAAACAACAGGGCCGAGAAAAACAAAAGGGGCAACAGTCCCCGCAAAATCGGATACTTTCCGTTCATCAGAAATTCCTTTTGAGATTTGTTCATGCAAGCATACTCCGGGGCCGGACAAAAGAAAAGCGCGTCATTGCCGGCCCAGTGTTTCGGGGGTAAAGCTGATGTTGATGTCCGCATAATCGGGGTGCGGCGGCGGCTCCAGCGTTTTTGTGGCCGCGACGGCCTGCATGACCGAGGCGTCGAAGAAGCCGTTGCCCGAGGAGCGGATAATCCTGGCCTCAAGTATGGCCCCGTCCTTGTCGATTTTGATGTTGACCACGGCGGTGTAGCTCCTGCGGTCGGCGCGGGCGGGCAGGGACCAGTTGGGCCGTACCCTGGAAATGATGGAATCCTGGTACGCCCCGAGGACGCCGTAACCGTCGCCGCCTTCGCCGCCGGGACCTGAACCGCTCGGACCGTTGCCCCGGCCGTCCGCTTCTTTGCCGAGTTCGGCCAGCGCGCCGGACAAGGACCGGCTGCCGCCTTGGTTTTGCGTGCCCGGCCCGCTCCCGCCGCGCCTCGGATTGCTCTTCCCCACTTCCCGGCTGAGTTCGGCCAGAGCGCCCGCCAAATCGTCTTTTTGCGGCTTGGTCGCGGCAGGGGGCTTTTTCTGCGCTTCCGCTTTTTTCGCCGGCTCGGTCTTTTTCGGGGCTTCCGCTTTTTGGGGAGGTTTCGGGGGTTCGTCTTTTTTCTTCGGCTCCGCTTTTTCGGGAGGTTTAGGCGGTTCCGGCGTCCTGACTTCCGCTTTTTCCGGGGTTTTGGGGATAGGCACGGCCTCGGGGTCGCGGAGCGGGGCATCCGGCACGCTTTTCACGGCCTCCGGCGGCGGCGGAGGGGTCTGCGGCACAGGCGGAGCCGGCGTGGCCGGAGGCTCGGGCGGGGGGGGCGGAGCCTGCGGCACGGGCGGTTCCGGGGGAGCGGGCGGCGTCTGCGCTTTCGGCGTTGCGGAAGCCGCGGCGTTCGGCGGGGAAGGAGGCGTTTTTTCGGGAACAACCGGCCCGCCGCCCGCGGCGCTTTCCTCTTTTGCCTCGCGCGGGGCGGCCCCCGGTTTGCCCAGCGTCACATAGCCGCTGACCGCTATGCCGCCCGCGGGCACGGGCGAAATGTCCGGCTTGGGCGCAAGAATCAACAGCGCGGCCGCGGCCAGATGCAGACAGACCGAGGCAAAAAAACCCGGCAGGCGATTTTCCACCCCTTACCGGCTCCCGCCCCGGTCGACCGGCCCGCGCGCGGCCGCTCCGCCGCGTACGGGAGAGGAGGCCGGGGCGGGGTCATCCACGCGTTCCGCGACAATACCCATTTCTTCTATGCCCGCGGCCTTTATCCGGCCCATGACCTCCACCACCACGCCGTAGGGCACGTCCTTGTCCGCCTGCAGAAAAAGCCGGCGCGCCGGCTCCTTGACCACCGTAATCAACTGCCTGCCCAGCGTGTCCATATTCGCGGCATACTCGTTGAGATAAATGCTTCCGTCCTTGCGCACGGTCAGCACCACGTTGTTCTTGTCCGTGGGCAGCGTCTCCACGGCTTCCGTACGCGGCAGGTTCACGTCCAGTCCCTCGGTGAGCATGGGCGCCGTGACCATGAAAATGATAAGCAGGACCAGCATGACGTCGACAAACGGCGTCACGTTGATCTCGGAGACAAAACCTTTGTTGTTGCCGGCGGATGCGCCCATTCTATGCCTCGTTCACGGCCCTTGTGCCGCCCCCCGATGAGGGGGTCCGGGGGAAATCATTTCCCCCGGCAGGGTTCGGGACAGCGTCCCGGCGGGGTTTGGAGCGGCGCCCCAAGTAATCCCGGAAAAAACCGCCCGTCCGCGCTCGTGCGCGCGCGGCGGCGCCCTTCAGCGCGCGGCGGCGGCCGCTGCCGCTCTGGAGTTCAACTCGCGTTGTACCCGATTCAAAAACACCCCGGCGAAATTCACCAGCTCACTTTCGATGACCTGCATGGTCCCCAGGAACGTGTTGTAGCCCACGGTGGCCGGTATGGCCACAAAAAGACCGACGGCGGTGGCGATCAGCGCTTCGGAAATGCCCGGAGCGACCGTCGCCAGCGACGCGCTCTTCTGCAGGCCTATCTGGTGGAAGGAATACATGATGCCCGACACCGTGCCGAACAGCCCGATAAACGGCGCCGTGTTCGCCGTGGTGGCCAGAAAGGAAATGGACGAGCCGAGCCGGGACATGGACTCGCTCACCCCCTGGCGCAAGGCGCGGCGCACGTTGTCCGCCACCACGTCGCCGGAATTGCCGGCTTCCTTCAGGCGGTTGAATTCCGCCACTCCCTGCTGGGCCACATGGTACAGGGGCGAGGTGGAATCGCCCCCGAGCGTCTGGACCGCCTCCCGTAAATCCCTGGCGTCCGTGAACCGCGCAAGGCCTTCTTCCGCTTTGCGCCGCGCCCGGCCCAAGGTCAGCCATTTGCCGACAATCAGCGTCCAACTGCCCAACGACATGCAGAGCAGCAGCAGCATGACCAGCTTGGCCGCAAGGGTGGCGCTCATAATAAGGTCAAGAAAACCCGTTTCCATAACTCCCTACTCCCTGTCCTGTCCGGTGTACTCAGCGACAACATTATCGGCAAATTCTCTAAAAAAAATATAGAAAAATACAACAAGTTTTTTTGTAAACGATAACAATTAGATATTCAACGATATTTTCAGGTCACGCTGACCGCGCTCCGGCATGCCCACGCACGGACCGCTTATCCCCCGCTACAGGCCGGACAAAGCACCGTACCACGCGCCGACAACAAACAGCAACGCCGCCGCGCAGAGGCCGGCATCAACGCGGTCGCGCGCCTTTTCAGACATCATGCGCAGGCGCGCGTCCGCAATCAGCAGGGGAAGCCCGACCGCAAGCCCGCATACAAAACCGAAAATGTGCGCCGCGTAATCAGTGAGTACCTCGCCTCCGCCGCCGAGGAACCCCAACAGCGCCAAGCCGGCCGCCAACGGTACCGCCCCGGCGCGCAATACCGCGCCGGCAGTCGGGGACGCGCCCGTTTCATACGCCGCAGCAAACGCCCGCGCCCGCACCATGTCCCCCGCATTCAAAACGCACAACACGCCCAACGCGCTGAATAACGCCGTCGAAAACCCCAGGCTGAGCCCCGATCCGGGAAAAGGCATCCCCAAATGCCCGTAAGCCAGGGAGGCGCACGCGTTGCCCAACGCGCCGCCGGCTGAAGCCGCCGCCGCTCCCGCCCCCAGCCCGGCACGGCGGCACAACGGGATAAAGAAAAACAACCCGAACCCCACATTGCCGAAAAGATGCCGCGCATCGGCGTGCAAGGTCAACGCCGTAACACAAAGCCCCCATGCCCCGCCGTCACGCACGCGCATCTTGTCCAACCCGAAAAGCTCCGGCCAGGAATGCGGATTCACAGGAAACGGCGGGTCGGGCAACAATACGACAAACCAATGAAAACGCAGCCCGTGCCATATAACCAGCAAAAGAAAAAGACATATCACCCCGAGAACGTTCTCCCGCGCCGGAGGCGGCGGCAACAGCGGAATACGCCGCTCCGCTTCGCGTTCATACGCGCGTATCTCCGCCAAAGCACGAACCTCATCTCCGGCAGGCACATAGAGATCCCCGGTCACCGGGGAAAAGACATGCGGGATGTTCCCGGCCGCCAACACAAGCATGCGCGCGTCCAGCTTCTCCGCCGTGACCGGCCCCGCTTCGGCGGGCTCAACCGTCAGCGGACGCCACTTCCGCTCCCGCGTATCCGGCGCACGAGCCTCAACCGGCCCCGACATGCCTGCCTCAACCGGCTTTTTCCGCCTGCGGGGCGGCAAAATCCTTACCACTCCGGCTATCCTCCAAAAAACACCGTTCGACGTTTCTCGCCGAATCGAACATACCCCAAATCGCTTCCGGCTTCAATTTCAGGCGAACAATCACATTGCCTGCCGGCGGGCCGCACTGTAAGATGCACTCTCCGGAGGTACCCCGCATGCGCACTCTCGTCTTCGGTCCCATGCCCGAAGGAGCAACGCCGGCGACGCATATCGCCGCGGGCGTCTGGTGCTTCGTCGGCCGCGAGGCGCTGTTCCCGAATTGGGACGGAACCTTCGCGGAAACCGACCCGGCCGGGCCCTGCCCGGAACGGTCCGAAGGAAACGCCGCAGGGCACGACGGAACGGCCGCGCCCTCATCAGGATACTTTCCCCTGCCGCCGGACCCGTACCCCGATGCCGCCGCCACAGCGGCAGCCGCAGCCGCAGCCGACGCGGAAGTTCTGCGCCTTTGCCGCGCATTCGCCTCCCGCTTTCCCGGCCGCAGCGAACGCTTCTACCTCACCGCTCTCGGCCCGCCCCTGCTCCTGGCAACCCACACGGTGGCGGAACGCCGGCAGCGCCTCTTGGACCTCGCGGCCCTTTACGGCGATCAGCATCTGCGCGTCGACATCCTGCCCGAAGGGGATTTCTCCTTCCGTGACAGCCTCGATTGTATGGTGCGCGGCGTACAGGATCCCGTATTCAACCATTACCTGTACTCGCGCATGCTGGAACATACGGCCCCGCCCGCTTGGGAACTCCACTACACAACACCCGCGCCGGCTCTGCCCCGCGCCGACGACGCACCCCGCGAACCCCTGCCCGCCCGCCTGCGCGCCGGCCTGCGCCGCAACTTGCTCCGCCTTCCCTTCCCTCCCTTGAAAGGCTTCGGCATCGTCGGCGCGCTCCTGCTGTCCCCCGCCGTGCTGCTGAACAACGGACGGCAACCCGACGCAACCCTGGATTTTTCCCTCTATTGCACTCCACCCGAGGAACCGCGCCCCCCGCAGAGTCCCACGGGCAGCGCCGGACAAAGCCCGGATGCGGACGTGCCGCCTCATCGGCGTTTCCCGGCCGACGATATTGTCATGCGCTGCCTGCCTCTCGCCTTGGTCCGCGAAGTCACCCGCCGGGCCGCCCGCTCCCAAGCCCGGCAGCGCATACACGCCGCAGAACGCCCGTCCGCCCGTTCCCCCCTGCGCGGCATTTCCCCCGCCTACGCCCAGGACGACGTCTATCGGCTGCGTACAGCCCTGCAGGCCGACCGCGGCACACGGCTCTTCAGCGTCCAACACGGCGCCAATTACGGCAATCTGCTGAGCATCGGGGGGCTGCCCTTCGAATATTCCCTGCACGCCTTTTTCACCTGGGGATGGCGCACGCACCCCGGCCACCCCGTCAACGCCCGCCCCATGCCTCATCCCGCCCTGGTCTCCACGGCAGGCGGACACAAAGAACAAAGCCCTTCCCTTATCCTGGTCGGTACGGAAATGAGCGCGTTTTCCTACCGCCTGAAATCCAGACCGCAGTCCGGAGCGCTGCCCGCTTACCGCGCCGCCAAAATACGCTTCCTCCGCACTGTCCGCGCCGGCCTCGCCTCCGCACCCGGCGCCGCCGTCATGTACCGCCCTTATTTCCGGGCCGCCGGCGCCCTGGACGACGGCGACCGCGTCTTCCGCCTGCTCCCGGACATTACACCCTGCGCAGGCGACCTTACCCGACACATGCTCGCCTGCCGGCTCCTCGTTCTCGACCACTACGGCACTACCCTCCACTGCGCCCTGGCCGCCGATACCCCGACCCTCGCCTTCTGGAAACGCGCCGACTGGGGTATGGATGCGCAAAGCTCCGCTACCCTCGACATCCTCGCCCAAGCCGGCATCCTCCACGAAACACCCGAAGCCGCCGCCGCCCAAGCCCTGGCCGTATGGGACGATGTCGGCGACTGGTGGCACAGCCCGCCGGTGCAAAACGCCCGCCGTACCTGGCTGGAACGATACGCGTGGATTACCGTTCCCAAGGACAAGGGGCTCCGCCCCGCGCCCCGCAACCTTCTTTGGTATTGGTTCAACGTGTTGATCAAAATATGAGGGAGAGAAAGACGGATGGAGTCTTTGGCCGGGCGGTATCTTTACAAGTTGGCGGCGAACATTTCTTCCGTGCCGCTTTTTCTGGTCATGGAAGCGGTACTGCCGCGGGCGCTGGGGCCGGCTGCCTACGGAAATTTCAATTTTTCCACCGCGTTGTTTCAGAATTTTACAAATTTTCTTGATCTCGGCACATCCACCTGTTTGACCACGATGTTGGCCAAGCGGCCGCGGGAGTTCGGGCCGGCGGCGTTTTATGCGCGGCCGGCCGCGATCGTGCCCGTGTTCGGTCTGCTGCTCGCGGGTTGTTGTTATCTGCCCGGCGTGGGGGAGGCGTTGTTGCCGGGCGTGCCGTTGTGGCTGGTGTTTCCGGCTGTGTTGTGGGCATGGCTGACCTGGGTCGGGCGTGTGGCGAGAGGAATGAACGATGCGTTGGGGTTGACGGCGGCGAGCGAGCGGGTGCGCATGGGGGGGAGTGTGCTTTCGGCGTGCCTGTTGGTCGTGTTGTACGCGGCAGGAGTGTTGGATTTGCCGGTGTTGTTTGTGCAGCAGTATGTGATTCTGGCACTGACGGGGGCGGGTTTCCTGTTGACCATGCGCGACAGTTGGGAGCGGCCGTTGCGTTGGACGTTGACGGAAAATGAACTGCGG
>JAITEY010000247.1 GCA_031281815.1 Desulfovibrio sp.
GATAAATGTTATGCCTGTCGCAAATGAACTATTTCTACTCGCCATTTCATATATGCGGTTGGAGCGGGAAAACGCAAAACGAAAAGCGCGGAAGCGAGCCGACTGGAGAGAGTTGCCGACAGCGACAGCCTCTGAGCCGGCAAGATAAGCGCACCGGAACAGCGGACAGAACCCAGGCGGGGTTTGACCCTCACAAAGTAAGGCAACAAGTTTTCCGTCAACGCAGTTCGGGCAGTCGCGGCGGGGGGATTGCGCCCCGGACCGCGCGGGTATAGAATATTTTCAGACAAAGAGCGGATGCGGCGTTGCAGCGGACCCTCCGGCTTTACGTTGCCGCGCCTCTTCCTTTACGCCGTCGGGCGTTTGAAGGGATATTCCGCCCAATGCGACAACATCCCCAACCTTAACATTACCGTGCCCGGGGTTACCCCATGCCCGACAGGACCGACGAAAAAAGCACTCTTATGCTGCATGAATATTCCCCGCAAGAAGCGGATTCTTTCGCATCACCCGCCGCACTTCACGCGGCGGCGACGCCTTTCCCGCAACCGGCCCCCGCGGCGGCGCGCAACGCGCAGGGGATGCCGGACCGGCTTGAACTTTCCAAAAAGACAGGTCCGCGCGCGCGGGTCTTCTTCGTTATGCTCGCCCTGCTCGCCTGCGCCGCCGCCGCGGGCGGCGGTCTGCTCTTTTTCTCACTGGAACCGGCCGGAGAACTGCTGCAGACGGGACAGAACCCCGCCGGCGGCAGGACCGGACAGACGGCAACGCCCGCCCCGCCCTCCGCTCCCGCGTTGCCCTCCGCCGCGCAACCCGCACCGCCTGTCACAGCCTCCGCCCCGCAACCCTCGCTCCCGGCAAACTCCGCCCCGTTGCCCGCGCCTGTCGCGGCACTTCCGCCCGCAGCCGCGCCCCCCGCTCCCGCGTTGCCGTCCGCAGCGCCCGCAACCCCCGGCGCAACGTCCGAGGCGTCTCCCGATCCCGGCGCAGCGGGCGCCGGACAGAGCACTTCCGCCGGCTCCGGGTCATCCTCTCCGGACAGGGCCGGCGGCGATGCGGCATCCGGCCCCGCCGCCCTCTTTCCCGTCGCTTCCGCCCCTGCCGAACCCGCTCCGGCCGTTGCTCCCGGCGCAGACAAGGCTGAAGGACCACCCGCCCTCGGCACGCCGGCCGGGACCGCCGTCGGGACCGTGGACGGAGAACCGCAGCCCGCACGAAATTCTTCGGCCGCCGCCGGGCCGGACGCGGACGCTTCCTTGAACGGGAGCGACGTCATCTTGTACAGCCGGGCCAAACCCGTTGACGAAACGGCTTCGGCCGTGCGCGGAGCCGTGGGCCGCGAGGCGCTCGACGACCCCGGCGGCGCGCCCGCCCGCGGGTCGGGCGACAGCGTGGTGACGCCGGCGATGATTGACGAGTTGGCGCGCTTTCTCGCCGACAACTATTGGCCGGAAGGTTCCCTGCCCATCGGCCGCGGCCGCGGGTCCACGGCGTCCCTGCGTCTGGCCGGCCTGCGCTTCGGCAATGTCGCGCAAAAAAATACGGCCGGCGACCCGGCGCGAACGCGCGGGCGTCTGCTCAACTATGTGCTCATGCCGTCCATGGTTCATGCCCTGTACGGCCTGTACGGCGAACGCTTTCCGGCGGCGCTTGAACGCGAGGCGCTGAACCGGCAACGGGGACCGCAGGGCAAAGCCTTCACCAACGCCCAGGTCGCGGCTTTTTTCCGCGATTACGCGGCTGTCGCGCGCGGTCTGGCCGGAGTCATACGCGCCTATCTGGGCGACCCGCGCATTGCCGGCCTGCTGGAAACCTACACCCGCGCCGCTGACGAAGCTTCCGCCGCCTACCTGCGTTACGAGGAAAGCGCGCGGAGCGGCGCGGACCGTTCCGGTTCGGCCGATGCCTACCAGGAGGCGGTGAGCCGGCGGGAACTGCGCCGCGCCGACGTCGCGGCCGCCCTGCGCAGGGGCGGGGATACGCAGGGCCTGGATACCGATTCCCTGGTCTACGCGGCTTCCTGGCTGTACCGCCGCGGCGGGTCCGTCAATCAGGCGTTGAGCGCGTTGGCGGAAATCTGCTCTTCCGGCGCCGAGCGGCTTGATGCGCTGTCGGCGCGTTACAACCTCCTGCCGCGCGAGGCGACGGCGCGGGCCGGGAGCCGTTGATGCGCCTGCTGGTTACCGGCGGCTGCGGGTTCATCGGCAGCAACTTCATACGCTTGGTGTTGCGCGAGCGTCCGGATGCCGTCGTCTGCAACCTGGACAAACTCACCTATGCGGGGAACCCCGCCACTTCGGCTTCCATCGAAAGAGAGTACCCCGGACGTTGCGTCTTTGAGCGCGCCGACGTCGCGGACGCGGATGCCGTGCGCGCCGTTCTCCGTAAACACAAACCCGAAGCCGTCGTGCATTTCGCCGCCGAATCCCATGTGGACCGCTCCATAGCCGACCCGTCGCCCTTCGTGCATACCAATGTCCTGGGAACGGCCGTGCTGCTCAAGGAATCCCTGGATGCCGGACCGAAGCGTTTCGTGCAGATTTCGACGGATGAGGTCTACGGCTCCCTGCCTCTGGACGACGCGACGCCGGGCTTTACCGAGTCCTCGCCCCTTGCCCCGAACAGCCCCTACGCGGCGTCCAAGGCCTCCGCCGACCTTTTCTGCCGGGCCTTTTTCGAAACCTACGGCTTTCCGGTAATCATCACGCGCTGTTCCAACAATTACGGACCGTACCAGTTCCCGGAAAAGCTCATCCCCTTCATGTTCAGCCGGGCCGCGCGCAATGAGGGCCTGCCCCTGTACGGCGACGGTCTGAACGTAAGAGACTGGATACATGTGGAAGACCACTGCCGGGGCGTGCTTGCGGCGCTGGAAAAAGGCGCGCCGGGCGCTGTGTACAATTTCGGCGGCGGGGCGGAACGCAGCAACCTCCACGTCGTCCGGGAAATACTCAGGTTCTGCGGCAAGGGAGAAGACCTGATCAGACCCGTGACCGACAGGCTCGGGCACGACCGCCGCTATGCCATGGACTACTCCCTCGCGGCGCGGGAACTCGGCTTTGCCCCGACCCGCACCTTTGAGGAAGGACTGCGCGAATGCCTCGCCTGGTATGCCGAAAACGGTGAATGTTTCAATACTTGAGCGGAGTGACGTTGATTTTATATGCCTCCGGCGTCGGCCTGAGCAGCCGCAAGGCCGAACATTGAAACATTGTAAGGTCGGTTTTATATGCCTCCGGCGGCCGGGGGGAATGATTCCCCCCGGACCCCCGCATTTCAGGGAGTACAAGCCCGCGCCTTGCGAGGAATGTTTCAATCCATCTATAAGGGATGCTTGACGAGTATGGCGGCAAAACGCAAAGCTCTTGTCCTGGGCGGATTTACCGGACTGGCGGCAACCGCGCAGGCGGATGTTCTTGAAGAAGCCGGCTGGGAAGTCCGACGTCTCGGGCGTTCAGACCTGGATTTTCAGGCCGCGAATGCCTTCGGCAAACTGGAAAAGCTCCTCGACGCGCTGGAGCCGGACCTTCTGGTCAACGGCGTGGCCTACACCCAGGTGGATGCGGCCGAGGACAATCCCGACGCGGCCGATTTCCTGAACCGCGCCGTGCCCGCCGCCCTGGGGCGCATGGTCAAAAGCCGCCCCTCCTGCATTCTCCTGCACTACAGTTCGGATTTCGTCTTCAGCGGCAAAAAACACAGCCCCTACACGACGGACGACCTGACAGGCCCTCTGAACGTGTACGGCAAAAGCAAGGCCGCCGGGGAAGAGGCCCTGCTTTCCCTGGGCCTGGAGAACTGCCTCGTCGTCCGCACGGCCTGGCTTTTCGGTCCGGGACGAGGCAATTTCGTCACGACCATGCTTGCTCTCTGCCGGAAGAACAGCAGCATCAACGTCGTGCATGACCAGACAGGGTCGCCGACCTACACCGAAGACCTCGCGCGCTGTTGCCTGAAGCTGGTGGAAGCCGAAGCACACGGGTTGTTCCACGTGGTCGACGCCGGGGAAGCGACCTGGTGCGAGCTGGCCGACGAGGCCGTTCGCCTTGCCCGCCTGGAGTGCGTCATACGACCCGTGACGTCGGCGGAGTTCCCGCGCAGGGCGGCCCGCCCGGCCTATTCCGTTCTGGACTGCGCATCCTTTGAACGGGTGACGGGCAGCAAACCCAGGCCCTGGCCCCAGGCGCTGCGCGACTATATTTACAAAAATACTGCTCCCGGCGGCGATGAACCGGACGGGGAACGCGATGCCGACGAGGCATGAGCGGCCCCCTGTTCTGGATAAACGCAGGCGAGGTGTCGGGCGATATGCACGCGGCCCTGCTGCTCGAGGCCCTGCGCCGCATCCGCCCCGACCTGCGCTGCACCGGCACGGGCGGACCCCGCCTTGCCGGGGCGGGGCAGGAAACGCGCTACCGCATCGAAGACCTTTCGGTCATGGGCATCACCGAGGTCCTCGGGCATCTGCCGAAAATACTGCGCATGCTCCGCAGCATCGCCCGCGACCTGGTCGCCCTGAAGCCGGCGGCCCTCATCGTGACGGACGCGCCGGAATTCAATTTCCGGGTGATCCGCGCCGCCGTACCCCTCGGCATTCCGGTCTATTATTACATCAGCCCCAAGCTCTGGGCCTGGCGCGCGAACAGGGCCGCGTTCATCAGGATGACGGTGCGCCGCCTGATTTCCGTCCTGCCCTTTGAAGCGGAGTTTTACCGGCGTTTTGCGATGGATGTGGACTATGTGGGCAATCCCCTGGTCGACATTGTGGACTACCCGTCACTGCTCCCGATTCCGGTATGCGAAGGACGCGTGGGGCTTATGCCCGGCAGCCGCCGCAGGGAGGTGCTTTCCCTGCTCCCGGAATTCGGCGGGGCGGCCCGCATCCTGCTTCGGCGGCATCCCGGCCTGTCCTTCGTCTGTCTGCGCGCTCCGGGTATGGACGAAGCCCTGCTGCGCTCCCTGTGGCCGGACGACGTCCCCGTTGCTTTTGTCGAGCCGGAACGGCGTTTCGCCTTCATGCGTTCCTGTTCATTGATGCTCGCAGCCTCGGGGACGGCGACGCTGGAGTGCGCCGTCGCCGGCACGCCCACTATCATCGTCTACAAGGTGTCGCTCCTGAGTTACGCCGTGGGCAGGCTGCTGGTCAAAACGCCTTTCATGGGGCTGCCCAATCTCATCCTGAAGCGGGAAATTTTCCCCGAGCTGCTGCAGGGAGCCTGCGATGCCGCGCCGTTGGCGGCCGAAGCGGAAAAGCTGCTGAACCCGGCCCCCGGCGCGAAGACGCTCTCGGATATCCGCGCGGAACTCGACGAACTGCGCGCCCTGCTCGGGCCTCCGGGCGCGGCCGACAGGGCCGCGCGGGTGATTCTGGACGATTTCGGCCGGCTTTGATGTGCCGGAGCATTGTACGGTGGTTGTTGTACGCCTCCGGCGGGCCGGGGGGGGGCCCCCGCCCCCCCCCGGGGGTTTTTTAACCCCCCCCACCCACACCCCGCGCGCACAACCGGCGGGAAGGGGGTTACAAA
>JAITEY010000103.1 GCA_031281815.1 Desulfovibrio sp.
TCGTCCACGGGCGCGACCCGCAGCACGGCCCCTGTTTCTTCGGCCAGAAGCTGCCAGGGCACAATGTTGGCGTGGTGTTCCAGCAAGGTAAGGATGATTTCGTCGCCGGGCCGCAGGTACTGCTTGACATAGCCCTGAGCCGTCAGATTGATGCCTTCCGTCGTGCCGCGCACGAAGACGATGGTGTCGCTTGAGGGCGCGCCTATGAAGCGGGCGATTTTGCCGCGCGCCTCCTCATAGGCGTCGGTCGACCGCTCTGCCAGGGTATGCGCGCCGCGGTGGACATTGGAGTTTTCACGGCTGTAATAGTATGTCAGTCGGTCGATAACCGCGCGGGGTTTCTGGGTTGTGGCGGCGTTGTCGAACCAGACCAGCCGGTGTCCGTCGACAAACTCCCCCAGGATGGGGAAATCGGCGCGCAACGTTTCCACAGGCACGTTGCCGACGCGGGCGGGGGAGGGCGACGGTCTTTCAGCGGCCGGGATCGACGGCAGCCCGCCTGCGCCCGGCGCATGCGCCGCCGGCTTGGTCGTCGGCGTCGCCCGGGAGACGACGCGGGGGGCATACGCCTCCCCGGCCCCGTCCGGGGCCGGGCGCTGCGGGGGCGGCTGCAGCGCGAAATCCGGGCAGTAGGCGGCGAGCAGCGCCGTCAGTTCCTCCGCGCCCGGCAGACCGTACGCCCTAGGGTCCGGCAGGCCGTAAGCCTTGGGGTCCGGCACGGGATATCCGAACACCTCACCTGTATTCATAATATTCTCCGACTTCCACATCTTCCAGGACGGCGAGAGCGTCGTCGGCCAGGACGGCGACCGAGCAATACAGGGACAGCAGGTACGAGGCGAGTCCTCTGTCGTCTATGCCGCGCAGCCTGACGGCCAGACCTCGGGATTGTTCGCCGGGCAGGCCGGTCTGATAGAGACCGACAACGCCGCGTTTCTGTTCGCCGGTGCGCACAAGCAGGATATTGGTCTTGCCGCTTTTTCCTTTGGGGTTTTTCAGGCCGTCCACGAACAGTTTGTCCGTGGGGATCAGCGGTACGCCCCGCCAGACGATGAAGGTGCCTCCGGCGAGTTCCGTCGTTGCGGGCGGCACGCCCCGCCGCGTGCATTCCCGCGCGAAAGCGGCGACGGCCCTGGGGTGGGCGAGGAAGAACGACGGTTCTTTCCAGACCTTGGTCAGTAGTTCGTCAAGGTCGTCGGGCGTGGGCGCGCCGTCGCGCGGTTTGATGCGTTGACTTTCGACGGCGTTTTTCAACAGTCCGTATTCGTCGTTGTTGATTATCTGGCTTTCCTGCCGTTCCCTGAGGCTTTCCACGGCCAAGGCCAGTTGTTCGCCCACCTGGTCGTAGGGAGAACTGTAGACGTCGGCGACATTGGTATCGACATTGATGATTGCGGCGATGGAATTGAGTTCGTATTCTCTGGGTTTGGTCTGATATTCGACGTAACCTTGAGGAATTTCCCGCTTGCCGGGGTCCTGGCTGCACAGGACGTCGAGGGGCGTGTCGCCTTCCACGACCCTGTTGACCCGGTAGATGCCGGCGCTCAGTCCCTTGAATTCCAGAAGGCGGGTCAGCCAGCGCGGCGTGAGGGAACCGAACTGGGGTCGGGTCTTGGTGACGTCGGCGAGTTGGTATGCCGCCTGACGGCCGAGCGCGTTGGGGGGTGTTGCGTCTGCCATGGTCTTCTCCTTGGGTTAGTATTGATGAAGCGCCGTATCGACATCCCGCGCCCATGCGTTGGAGCCGTCCAACAGGTTGTACATTTTGCCTTCGTAGCCGGCTTCGCGCAGAGCGCGAACGGCATAAACGCTGCGTTGACCGATTTTGCAGATAAAGACCGCGTCCACGGCAGGGTCGAATTCTTCCCTGCGCCGGACCAACTGTCCGAAAGGAACGGCTTTGGCCGTGGGGAAAGCGAACATGCTGCGCTCGTGCGGTTCGCGGATATCAATGATCTGCAACGGGTCGCCCCGGTCCATCCTGGCTTTGAGTTCGCGGGCAGTGATGGTTTCCACGGGGACTTCATCGTTCTGCTTGAGGCCGCAGAAGAGTTCGTAGTCGATGAGTTCCCGGACGGTCGCCTGCGCGCCGCAGACAGGACAGGCCGGGTCCTTGTCGAAGCGCAGTTGGGAAAAGCGCATGGTCCAGGCGTCGACGGAGCAGATGCGGCCGATGAGACCGGCGCCGCCGCCGACAATGAGTTTGACCGTTTCGCATGCCTGGATGCTGCCGATGATGCCGGGCAGCACACCCATGACCCCGCCTTCACCGCAGGACGGCACCAGCCCCGGCGGCGGCGGCTCGGGAAAGAGACAGCGCAGGCAGGGGCCTTTGCGCGCGTAAAACACGCCCGCCTGTCCCTCGAACTGAAAAATGGAGCCGTACACGTCGGGGATGCCGAGCAGTACGCAGGCGTCGTTGATCAGGTAGCGGGCGGGGAAATTGTCGGTTCCGTCCACCACCGCGTCGTAACCGCCCAAGATATCAAGGGCGTTGTCGCTGTTCAGCCGAGTGTTGTGCGTGACTACATTCACATGGGGATTGAGGTTTTTGATGCGGTCTTTGGCCGAGGCCGTCTTGGGGCGGTCGATATCTTTTGTGCCGTGGATAATTTGCCGCTGCAGGTTGGAAGCTTCCACGAAGTCATAAT
>JAITEY010000134.1 GCA_031281815.1 Desulfovibrio sp.
TTTTTCGTCCGGGGCAGAGCAAGGAAGTATTTCGGAGTAGACGCCCGCCTCGCGTACGCGTCGGGCGATGAGCATGGTGTACTGCGCGCCGTAATCGATAATCAGAACCTTTGCGAAATCAGGCATGAGGGCTTCCTCGGTAACGTATCCTTGCGGGGTGTGCGGCAGCGTGTACTCCGCGGGTATGCCCGGCGTACGGCGCGAGTGGTCAGCCCTGGTCCACCTGATAATTGGGGGCTTCTTTGGTGATTATCACGTCGTGCACATGGCTTTCGCGCAGGCCGGCCGGGGAGATGCGCAGGAAACGGGCCTTTGCGCGCAGGTCGTTCAGGTCGGTCGCTCCCACATAGCCCATGCCCGAACGCAGGCCGCCGACGAGCTGGTAGAGACTGTCGCCCACGGGTCCCTTATAGGGGACGCGCCCCACGATGCCTTCGGGCACCAGCTTCTTGGATTTTTCCTGAAAATAGCGGTCGGAGCTGCCTTCTTTCATGGCGTCTATGGACCCCATGCCGCGATAGATTTTGTAGCGTCGGCCCTGATAAAGGATGCTTTCGCCGGGGCTTTCCTCCGACCCGGCGAAGAGGCTGCCGATCATGACGCTGTGCGCGCCGACGGCTATGGCTTTGACGATGTCGCCGGAATACTTGACGCCGCCGTCGGCGATAACGCAGCGGTCCAGTTCGGCTGCGGCCCGTGCGGCTTCACGCACGGCGGTAATTTGAGGCACACCGACGCCGGCGACGATGCGCGTGGTACAAATGGAGCCGGGGCCGATGCCCACTTTCACCGTGTCGGCGCCCGCTTCCAACACGGCTTTGGCGCCTTCGTAGGTGCCGACGTTGCCGGCGACCAGCTTGCAGGAGGGCCAGGCGGCGCGCACTTCGCGTACGGCGTCAAGGACGTTGCGGGAGTGGCCGTGGGCGGAATCCAGCACCAGGAAATCCGCGCCGGCTTCAAGCAGAGCCGCGGCGCGCGACAGACAGTCCGCGCCCACGCCGATAGCCGCGCCCACGCGCAGCCGGCCCCGATCATCCTTGCAGGAATCCGGATATTTGCGGATTTTCTCAATGTCCTTCATGGTTATCAGCCCGCAAAGCTCCTTGTTTTCGTCCACCACGAGGAGTTTTTCGATGCGGTTCTCATGCAGGTGATCTTTGGCTTCTTCCAAGGTCGTGCCCACGGGCACGGTGATCAGGCGGTCCTTGGTCATGCGGTCCCTGACGCGGATTTGGGAAGGGTCCTTGACGAAACGCACGTCGCGGTTGGTCAGGATGCCGACCAGCAGGCGGCCTTCCACGACGGGCAGGCCGGAAACGCGGTAGCTGCTCATCAGTTCCAGGGCGGCGGCCACGCTGTCGTCCGGACGCACGGTCACGGGGGAAGTGATCATGCCGCTCTCGGATTTCTTGACCTTTTTCACCTCATGGCTTTGTACTGCAATGGGTGAATTTTTGTGGATGACGCCCACACCGCCGTTACGGGCCATGGAAACGGCCATTTCGGCCTCGGTGACGGTGTCCATAGCCGCGGAAAGGAGGGGAATGTTCAGTCGGATGTCCGGCGTCAACAGTGAGGATACGTCCGCCATGTCGGGGGTGGTTTCGGAATAGCCGGGGAGGAGCAGGACATCGTCGAACGTCAGGCCGTCGCACATGCTGAACGCCATGGTGTGGACCCCTTGGGGATGCTGAGGAAAAGAAAGATGGACAATATGCCTCAGTTCGAAGGCCTGTCAAGCTGCCTGACAGCCCACAATCCACCGTGTCTAGATATAATATGGCGTAATAATTGATTTTTTGTAAAAGCTCCGGCGAGGGCATATCCTCCCACGTCCGGCGGCAATGACGATTTTTCACTTTTGCGCGGCGGATTCCGGCAGCGGGCAACATCATGCGGCAGGCTGTCCTTCCGCCGCGAGCAGTCGGTTGCGCAGGGCTCGGACCCGGTCGCGCAGGTCGGCGGCCCGTTCAAATTCCAGTTCACGCGCCGCGCCGCGCATTTCCCGTTCCAAAGACTGGATAAGCCGCGCCAGTTCACGCGGATCGGAAAGCGCCGCGTTTTCGTCCCCCCTGCTGCCGCGCAGTCTGTTCCCCGCCCCGCTTCCGCGCCGCCCGCCCGGAGCGCCGCCCGCCGTCGGCGGGGCAAACAGGGCATCAAACGGCGTGTCCACCTCTTTCCTGATGCTTGCGGGCGTGATCCCGTGCTCCCTGTTGAACGCTTTCTGCCGCTCGCGCCTGCGGGCCGTTTCTTCCATGGCCGCGCTCATTGAGGCCGTGACCCTGTCGGCATACAGAATCACCCGCCCCTCGGCATTGCGCGCCGCCCGTCCGAACGTCTGTATCAACGACCCCTCCGAACGCAGAAACCCCTCCTTGTCGGCGTCCAACACCGCAACCAGCGACACTTCCGGGATGTCCAAGCCCTCGCGCAGGAGATTGATGCCCACCAGCACGTCGAAATCGCCCTTGCGCAGGGCGCGGATAATGCTCATCCGCTCCAGGGTGTCGATGTCCGAATGCAGATATTTGGCGCGCACGCCCATGGAATTCATGTGTTCGGTCAAATCTTCGGACATACGCTTGGTCAGCGTGGTGACCAGTACGCGGGAGCCGTTGTCCGCCCGGACACGGCATTCGGCCAGCAGATCGTCGATCTGTCCCTTGGTCCGGCGCACCTCCGTTTCCGGGTCCACAAGACCTGTGGGACGGATGATCTGCTCAATGACCAGTCCCTGGGCGCGGTCCCGTTCCCACGGCCCCGGCGTGGCCGATACATAGATAATCTGCCCCGTGCGGTCCAGGAATTCGTCGAAACTCAAGGGTCTGTTGTCCAGCGCCGAAGGCAGGCGGAAGCCGTACTCCACCAGTGTGCTCTTGCGGGAGCGGTCGCCCTTGTACATGGCCCCTACCTGGGGAATGGTGATGTGCGATTCGTCCACGAAAAGCAGGTAATCTTCCGGAAAATAGTCCAGCAGGCAAAAAGGCGCGGAACCCGGCGCCCGCCCGTCCAGATGCCGTGAGTAATTTTCTATGCCGCTGCAGTAGCCTATCTGCTCCATCATTTCCAAATCGTGCATGGTGCGTTGTTCCAACCTCTGGGCTTCCACAAGCTTGCCGGCCGCCCTGTATTGAACCAGGCATTCTTGAAGTTCCCCGCGGACAGCGCCCGCGGCCCTGTTCATGTTGTCGCGGTCCGACACATAGTGGCTGGCCGGAAAGATAACGCTTTTGCCGATGCGGGCCAGGGTTTCCCCGGTCAGCGGGTCTATCTCCGACAGGGCTTCGAGGTCGTCCCCGAAAAACTCCAGACGCAGGGCGCGCTCGTTTTCATATGACGGAATCACCTCCAGCACGTCGCCGCGCACCCGGAAGGTCGCGCGGTGAAAGTCGTAGTCGTTGCGCTCGTACTGGATGTCCACCAGACGGGAAATCACGTTTTCCATGCTCAACCGCTGCCCGACTTCCACGGGGATGACCAGTCTTGCGTAGTATTCCGGCGACCCCAGGCCGTAAATGCAGGAGACGGACGCCACGATGATGGTGTCCCGGCGGGTCAGCAGGGCATGGGTGGCGGCATG
>JAITEY010000233.1 GCA_031281815.1 Desulfovibrio sp.
CCGGAGGCCACGGTGTCCGCCGCTTTGTCGTGCGCGGTGCGGTACAGTTTGACCGTCTGCTGCAGGTCGATGATGTGAACGCCGTTGCGCGCGCCGAAAATAAACGGCTTCATCTTGGGATTCCAGCGGCGGGTTTGGTGCCCGAAGTGTACGCCGGTTTCCAGCATCTGTTTCATGCTCACGTATGCCATAGTCCGCTCCTGGGGTTTTGTCGTCCCGCGCCGCGGCGCGGGACGTACTTCCACTCCGGCCGAATCCTTCAACCCCGGCCGACGGCCGGGGCACCCCGGATTGATGCCGTGAGTGTGCTTCGTTGTGGTAACAGATGACTATAACAACGATGTTGACTTTCGGCAAGGAATTTTTGAGCGCTGTGTGCGCGCCTGCCGCAACCGGTACAAGGCAGGAGAATCCCCGACCGTCGGGTATACCGCCGCACGACGGGCCTTGCGCGCGCCGGTGCCCGCCGGACAGGTCTTGCCGCAAAACCGGGCGGTTTCCGCTTTCCTTCGTCCGGCTTCTTTGATAGAGAGTGCCGTCACGAGAGGCATGCGCCGTATGGACAAAACTATTTTTGCAAGCCGCCGCGAACGCCTGCGGCCGTTCCTGCGCGAAGCCGGGCAGGCCGCCCTGCTTGTGACGTCGGACGCCGACCGTTTTTACCTGAGCGGCTTTGAGCTGCACGACACGCAAATCAACGAAAGTTCCGGCTGCCTGCTGATTACGGCGGACGGCCGGGACCTGCTCTGCACCGACCGCAGGTTTGCCGACGCCGCCGCGCGCCTGTGGGATGAGGACGAGGTTGTCGTCTACCGGGGCAACGGGCTGAGCGATATCAACGCCCTGCTCAAAGACCGCGTGTCCGGCGAGGTCGGCTTTACGCCTTCGGCCCTGAGCGTGCAAGCCTTTGAAGTCATCAGCGACGGCGTGCGCATGCGCGACGCCGGCAATCCGGTCGCGGAACTGCGGACCATCAAGGATGACGACGAGATTCGCCGGCTGGAAAATGCCTGCCGCCTGAATGAAGAACTCATGGGCAAGCTGCCCGAAACGGCCCGGCCCGGTCTGACGGAGGCCGGCCTGGCTTGGGAAATAGAGCGTTTCTGGCGCGAGCGGGGGGCGGAAGAACTCGCCTTTCCATCCATCGTCGCCGTGAACGGCAATGCCGCCCTGCCGCATGCCGTGCCCGGACGCACCGAAATTGCCGATGGTTGTTGCCTGCTTGTGGACGCCGGCTGCCGACTCGACGCCTATTGCTCGGATCAGACCCGCACCTTGTGGATCGGGGACGAGCCCGATGCCCTCTTTGCCTCGGATTTGCACCTGGTCCGCGAGGCGCAGGAACGGGCTGTGCGCGGCATCCGTCCGGGTATGACCGCCCGCGAGGTTTACGGAATCGCCGCCGCTTTTCTGGATGCCGAGGGGGTGCTGGACCTGTTCACGCACGCCCTCGGCCACGGTATCGGCCTTCAGACGCACGAAGCCCCGTCCCTGAACGAGAAATCGGAAATCGTCCTGCGGCCGGGCATGGTGCTGACCGTCGAACCCGGCCTGTACCGCCGGGGCCGCCACGGCATCCGTTGGGAACACATGGTGTTGGTGACCGAAGACGGCGCGCGGGTTTTGTAATTTGCCGCCGCCGGGAATTTCCCGGAAGGGACGAGGTGGACCGTCAAGGCATTGCCGATGAACTTCGCCGCCTGCGCCTGACCGTGCGCGGCCAGGTGCAGGGTGTGGGGTTTCGTCCCTTCGTGTTTCTTCTCGCGGAACAGTGCGCGCTTACCGGCTTTGTGCGCAACGGTCCGGAGGGGGTGCGCATTGAAGTTCAGGGCAGGGAAGAGGCCCTGCGTGCCTTCGCTCTGGGCCTGGAGCGGAATTTGCCGCCGCTGGCCCGCATTACCGGCATAGACCGGGAATACCTGCCCCCGAAGCCGGAGGAAACGTCCTTCGACATCGCGGGCAGCAGCGGCGGCCGGGGACGGTCCGTGCTGGTCAGCCCTGATGTCGGCATCTGTCCGCAATGTCTTGCCGAAATCCGCGACCGCGCGAACCGGCGTTACAGGCATCCTTTCGCCAACTGCACGGACTGCGGCCCGCGCTACAGCCTCACCCGCACCATACCCTACGACCGTTCCGGCACCAGCATGGCCTGTTTTCCCCTGTGCCCGGAATGCCGCGCCGAATACGAAAACCCCCGCGACCGGCGTTTTCACGCCCAGCCCAACGCCTGTCCGCAGTGCGGCCCTGTGGTGCGTCTGGAACTCCCCGGCGGCGCGGGAGAACGTGCACGACCCGTAGTCACGCAAGACGTCGCTCGGGAACTTCCGGCCGACGCGGGAGAACATGAACGGCCCGTAGTCAAGCAAAACGTCGCTCGGGAACTTACGAGCGACGCGGGAGACGGCGTCCGCATCGACGGAGAGCGCGCCCTGCCCGCTCTGGCGCGTTTTCTGTTCGACGGCGGCATAGCTGCCGTCAAGGGCATAGGGGGTTTTCATCTGGCCTGTGATGCGCGCAATGACCGGACAGTTGCCGAATTACGCCGGCGCAAGTTGCGTCCGCGCCAAGCCCTGGCTGTAACGGCCGCCGGCCTTGGCGACATCCGGCGTATCGCGGCGTTGGGTTCCGCTGAAGAGGCCGCGCTCCTGTCCCCGGAACGGCCGATAGTCATCTGTCCTTTGCTCCCGCGGGCTGAATTTCCGGAAACCGCCGTTCAGGGCATGTTGTCTGAAAGCGGGACACCCGCTGAATGTTTTGAAAGCGGGACGCAGGCTGCGTTTCCCGAAGCCGGTGCGTCCGGCGGGATTGCTCCCGCCGTTTCTTCTCTTGTTGCTCCGGACACGCGCGGCATAGGCGTCATGCTGCCGTACACCCCCCTGCATGTTCTCCTGATGGACGAATTTGCCGCCCTGTCGCGGCGGGAAGGCCGGTCGGGCCCGGCCGTGCTCGTGATGACCTCCGGCAACAGGCGCGGGGAACCCATCTGTCTCGGCAACCGCGAGGCGCGCGCCTCCTTGGCCGGCATTGCCGACGCCTTTCTTTTTCACAACCGGGACATTCTTGTCCGCGTCGACGATTCCGTGGTGCGCCCGCGTCCGGCGCGGGACGGGCGGCAACCCGGCCTGCTCTTTTTCCGCCGTGCGCGGGGTTTTGTGCCTCGGCCGATCAATTTCGCCGCTTCACTCTCCTCTCTCTATGATTCGTTGCCCTGCGTGTTCGGGGCGGGGGCGGAACTCAAAAATGCCCCGTGTCTGACCAGGGGGACGGAAGCCTTTGCCGGCCAACACGTCGGGGATATGGAAGATCCGGGTACCGCCGCCTTTCATGAGGAAGTGCGCGATCATTTGATGCGCCTTCTGCATGTCGAGCCGGAAATCGTCGTGCGTGATGCGCACCCCGATGCCCTCAGCGGACGCCTTGCCGAGGAGTATGCCGGGCGCTTCGCGCTGCCCGTCCTGCGACTTCAGCATCATTTCGCCCATGCCCATGCCGTTCTGGCCGAAAACGGCCATGCCGGCAAAGCCCTTGTTCTCGTGCTGGACGGGTCGGGCTTCGGGCCTGACGGAACGCTGTGGGGCGGAGAATTGCTGTTTGTCGAGCCTTGTCCGGCGGGAGGCGGGCCGCCCGTCCACAAACGCGCGGCCCGCATGGCCCCGCTGGATTTGCCGGGCGGCGACGCCGCCGTGCGCGAGCCCTGGCGCATCGCCCACGCCCTGTTGCTGCGCCTCGGGTTGATCGACGAGCGCGGATCTGCGCCGTTTCCTCTCCCCTGGCTCCCGGAGAAGTCCTTTGCGGCGGGAATGCTGCGGCAAATGCTGGAGTCGGGACTGAACACCCCGCGCTCAAGCGGCTGCGGCCGCCTTTTCGACGCTGTTTCCGCCCTGCTCGGGCTTTGCCTGGAAACGAGTTACGAAGGACAGGCGGCAATATGCCTGGAGGAAGCGCAGGCGCTGCCTCCTTTTTGCCGTGAAGCTCCCCCGCCTGATTCGGTGTTGTACCCCTGCCCTCTGCTGCCCGACCCTGAAGTCGACAGCAATATCGACTCCCGGCTCAATGCCGACGCTGAAGTCCCGCTTGACGCCGAACCCGGCTCGTCGCTGGACACCCGCGCGTTGTTTCGCGCTCTGTGCGAAGACCTTGCCTCGGGGACTTCGCCCGCGCTTATCGCGCGGCGTTTTCACAGCAGCCTTGCCGGCGGCCTTGTGGAGGCGGCGGCCGTTCAGGCGGCGGCGCTCGGCGTGAAAACGGCGGCGCTGTCCGGCGGCTGCATGATGAACATGACCTTGAGCGGACTGCTGCGCAGGGGGCTGGAAGAGAAAGGGCTGACGGTTCTGGAGCACGTTCTGCTCCCGCCGGGAGACGGGTGCATCGGCTTCGGGCAGGCCGTTTACGGAGCTCTTGTGTCCCGCTGTTCGTCGTAACGCGGGATTCACACTTGCAGTCCGACCTGAAGTTTTCTCGCCGCTGTTTCCGCAGCATCGAAAGACAGTAACGACTCCCCCTCCCGGCGAACAGGCACGGCCGTCGCTCCCCTCCCTGAAGGGAAGAAAGAAAAACCCGGCCGGTCTTGCACCCCGGCCGGGTTTTTTGCAGCGGTCGCTGTGTTGCTCAGAAACTGAACTGTAAGGCCAACTGGGCTTTCCAGGCGTTCTGGCCGGTTTTGGCGTCCCGCCGGTCGTCGTTCCGCCACGTGTCTCCATCGGCGGAAAGATGCAGCCAGCCGAGTTCCAGAACGGCGGTGAGGTTTTCATAAATTGCGTAGCTGTGATCGAAATTTACTTCGAACACATGATCCTTGTCCGTCAGGTACAGGGTGTCGCTGCCGTAGAGGAATACGGATTCGTTGCCGTTATCGCGCACACCTGCAGAACTGTTGGTGCCTTTGTAGTATGCGAAGCGCAGGGTATGAGTGAGGTCTTCGATAAAGGAAATTTCCGCAAGCTGGATGCCTATGCCCCATGTGCCGAGGCCGGTCGCAGTAACAGCGGTGTCCCTGCCTATGCTGAAGGTTCCCGCCGCACCGAAGGTGGTGGGAGCAAAGCCGGCGTTGCCTTGGCTCAAGGTCGGCAGGCGGCCGAGTTTGCCGGTGTCGTAAGCACTGGCGCTGTCACCCGATGCCCACCATCCGAAAATGCCCGGAGTCATGCTGAAGTCTTCGCCGATCTCCAGCGTGTAATCCAAGGTGGCGCCGATGAACCAGCCGCTCGTGCCGAGTCTGTAACCGGAAGGAACTATGAGTTCCGCAGCGTCTTCATCATACCCAAAGAGCCCGGTTACATCGGTTTGACGCAGTTTGCCGTAAATGGCCTCAACATTGAAAACCAGCGGGTCAAGCAAGCTGAATTCCAGATGTGTACCTATCCAAAATACGCTTGTACGTGAGCCGCGGGCAGAGGATGTGTCGGCAAGAGACGCTCCTCCACTGGCGTCCACAGGATCTACACCCACCGTATTAGCTGCATCTCCGCCGAAAAGGTAGTCGTAGTACCCCGAGCCTGCACCGACCAGACTGTAGAGGAACCAAGGCGTGATCTTGAGGCCGGCATCTTCGATGTCGATGGGCAAAACCAGCCCGAAAATATCCATTTCATCAAAGCGCGGGTTGGCTCCGGCGGCATCGCCGGCGTAGGCGTCATAGGGCCGCAGCCACATGGCCGTAAGACCGAGCCAGTCCGTCAGCGGCGTGGATATGACGATGCCCGCGACCTGCGAATCCAACACAGGGGTTCCCATGGGCGTGGAAGGCAACGCTATGCCTTGAATGCCCATGCGCACCTGAATGTCCGTGGACGGTATCATCCAGTCCAGGTAGGCCAGATGCGTGGCAAGGTTGACGCCGTCGGCGTCCATCTGCCCGCCGGAGTCCACTCCAACGCCGCCGTTACTGCGGCCCCAGTCGATAATACCGACCTGGACTCCGTAAACGGCGGAAAGATTTTCGGAAATGATAAAATCAATCTGGGTACGGATACGTTGCTGGGCGAAGGCCGGATCGTCGCCGGTCTCAAAAGCGTCGCCGTGAACGCTGTTGGTGAAGCCAAGGTTTCCGGTCCAGCCGAAGCTGAAATCCCACTCGCCTTTGACCTTGACGTCCACCCCGTCCGCCCGCGCGCCGGTGCTTGCCGCAAGCACCAGTACCAGGGACAGTAAAAGAAGTTTTGCCTGTTTCATCTGTAGTCCTCCTGCTGATGAATTTGACAATCATGTTCAGGAAGCGCCCTCTAGCATACCGCTCTACGGTCGTCAAGGGCTATCCTTGAAATATTTCAGCCCGATTTCGCTGCCTGAGAAACAAAGCAAAGAACGTGCCGTTACGAAATATACAACAACCACACACAGATATAACCCTCCGTCCGGACCGCGCCGCTGTACCGCACAATAAAATAACGATTTTGTACTTTTTAAGAAAATGAAGATACCACAAACGGCCCAATGAAGAGCGGAACATCGGCGATGTACGCGATAACTGCTTTGTATTCATGGAAATAGCCTATTCCCCATAAGACACATAATTGTATAGAATCGACGGTACCATCCAAAAAAAGCAGCCGAAGCACGGTCTTGAGCGTAGTCTCGACGAAATTGTCCCAACCGTGCGCGGGAAACGCCTTTGCCGAGGTCGCGTCCCCGGCAATTCCATATAGTGTGACTTTTTGTAAATTTATGTTACGCTACGCTTGCGCCTGTATTCCGTCAAGGGTTTTCCCCCGCCTGTCCAGGGCTGACGCATCTAAAATTTAGACGCTCAATTTTGCCGCTGGGTTGTGTATTTAGAGCCAAAACATTGACAATTTACCTCCGCTGGGAATGCCCGGAAACGCCTCTATTCATGTCTAAACCGAAACTATATGCCTTTGGGGGAGAGGCCTGTCACTTTGATATAACTCAATA
>JAITEY010000173.1 GCA_031281815.1 Desulfovibrio sp.
ACATCCATGCTTTCCAGAATCACCCCGTCGCAGTCGAAGACAACAAGCGCAATATCCACAAATTTCCCGCCTTCAATTGTTTCCGTGCAGGACGGCCAGGAGATTGCGTACGCTTTCAATCTCCATTGCCGCGCGGGTTTCTGCGGCATAGGCCCCTATGTGCGGGGTCAGAATCACGCCGGGCAAGGACGCCAAGGGGCCTGAGGACGGGTACGGTTCCTGCGCGAAGACATCCAGCGCCGCGCCTGCCAATTTGCCGCTTTGCAGGGCATCGGCCAGGGCGCTTTCGTCCACCAGCCCGCCCCGCGCGGCATTGACGAGCAGCGCTCCGTCCTGCATGCGCGCCAGCCTGCCTGCGTCCAGCAAAGGGAGGCCGTCCGTGCGGGGCGGACAATGCAGGGTCACGATGTCCGCCCAAGCAAGAAGAGCGTCCGCCTCCATACGCCTGCAAGCGCCGCCGTCGACAACACCGGGGTCATGGAAGGCGACTTCGCAGCCCATGAGCGTGAAGAGTGATGCGACTTTGCGCCCGATACGGCCGAAACCGAAAAGGCCCACCCTCTTGCCGCCCAGCAGGCGCCCCATGTGTTTTTTCCATGTGCCGGCGCGCACTTCGCGGTCCATACGTGTAATGCGGCGGGACAGGTCCAGGGCCAGGGCCAAGGTCAGTTCCGCCACCGCCTCGACCGGTGCGAGCGGAGTGTTGCGCACCTGTATGCCGCGCGCCTGCGCGGCCGGCAGATCCACACTGTCCAGGCCGGAACCGCAGCGGGAAATGACTTGCAGGCCGGGTGCCGCGTCCATGACCGAGGCGGTCAAGGGTTCGGTACCCGCCACGACGCCCGCGCAACCGCACAGTATGCCCGCGGCCTCGGACTCGGTAAGCGTACGGCGGTGCGGGTTGAAGACGATTTCCACGCCGCCTGCACGGAGCAGACGCAAGGGCTCATCGTCGTATTCCGCAAATGTGGAGGTAGTGACGGCTACGCGCATTCTTTTTCCCTGATGCCTTGCGGACGTTTCTACTGCCGGACGGCGCCTGTATTCATCTGCCGAGCGGCGCCCGCGTTCAGCAGACATGTTCTCCGGTGCCGCCACGGCCGCGCTTGCGCAAGACCCGCGCCGGTATCCCGCCGACAACGGCGTCGGCAGGTACATCGCGGCTTACGACGGCGCCGGCGGCGACAACTGCGCCGGAACGGATGCGCGTTCCGGGCAGGACGACGGCGTGCGCGCCTATCCAGACATTATCCTCAATGACCACCGCAGAAGGCACGTGTCCCTGTTCTACTATGGGAACATCCATGCGGTCAAAGGCATGGTTGGCTCCCTGTATCAGGCACATCGGGCCTACTGCCGTGTTGTTGCCGATGCGTATCTCGGCATCGTTGGCGTTGACCGAAGTAAAATCTCCCAAAAAGACATTGTCTCCCAAGGTAATTTTTCCACGGGCAGCGTATAGGGAGCAACAGCGATTCAGGCCGACGCCCCGGCCCATGCGGATATTCCTGAATCCCTGGATGACGACCCCGGTTCCGGAGCGGAACGGTCCGGCCGAGGCGAACAGGGGACGATAAAGCAGCCGTCGGAGCAAGGTGCCGGGTCCGCCGGGCACCCAGCCGGCGAGCAGCCGCCAGAATTCTTCTCCCTGCAGGATGAAACGTTCACGCAGGGTCACGGCGAGGCTGTTCCTGTCGCGGGAGACACGGTCTCCCGGTTGTGTCGAAAGGCCATTCCGGGCTTTGCCCGGAACGGTTTGAGAAGGTCTGCGGGAGGCCCTGCCGCCCTGTAACGCCGGAAGCAGGCGTGAGGAATCCGTTGACCAGGGCCACAGCCTTGATGCCCTTTTTTTCTCCGGTAAATCCCAATTTTTCCTCAGTCGTCGCCTTCAGGTTCACGCGGGAGCGGTCAAGGCGCAGCAGTTTTGCGATGTTGTCGGTCACGGCATCGCGATGCGGGGCGATGCGCGGTACTTGGGCGATGACGGTCAAATCGGCGTGTTCGGGGCGGAAGCCGGCGGCGAGGCAACGCTCCAGCGTCTCGGTGATCAGTATGCCGCTTGCGATGTTCTCCAGTTCAGGATCGGAGTCGGGGAAAAGCAGGCCTATATCGCCCCCGCAGATGCAGCCCAGCAGGGCGTCCGTGAGGGCGTGAAGCAGCACATCGCCGTCCGAGTGGGCGTACACGGTGATATCGCCGGGGATGAGCACACCGCCCAGGACAAGCGGGCGATTGCCGCCGTAGCGATGCACATCATAGCCGAAACCGCTGCGCGGGACAGACGTCGGCACGTCGCCGGAGTCCGGACCGAAACCGTCGTATGCCGGCATCGGCTGCAACAGGCGCAGGTCTTCAGGGGTAGTGATTTTGATATTGCCGGCGTCACCGGGAATCACCGTGACCGGGATGCCGCAGTACTCCATAAGCCCGGCATCGTCGGTAACCGGAATCCCGGCGCCGCGGACGCGCTCATGCGCTTTTCTCAGATCTTCTGCAACAAAACCCTGAGGAGTCTGGACCGCGCGCAGACAGGCCCGGTCGAAGCTTTTGCTCACCGTACCCGCCGCGTCCACTTCTTTCAGGGTATCCGTTACCGCGATGCCGGGGATGACTGCTCTGCTTCCCCGCTCAAGGGCTTCCAACACACGGGCGATCAGAGCCGGCGTTACGAAAGGGCGGGCGGCGTCGTGGACGAGCACGGTGTCGCAATCCGCCGGCAAGGCCGCCGCACCCAAAGCGGAAGACTCCCGTCTGCTTTCCCCTCCCGCTCTGAGCAGGCAGGGCAGGCCCAGAGAAGGCGCATCCCTGATCAACGCGTTTACGGCGTCGAAGTCGCAGTCCGGAGGCAGCACCAGCACCAGACCGCGCAAAGCTGGGATACGTGAGAAGGTCAGCAGGGAATGCAAAAACAGGGGCATGCCCCTGTAAGGAAGAAACTGCTTGGGAAGGCACCGCCCCGAGCGCAGACCGCGACCGGCGGCCAAGACAACGGCCCATATAGTCATGTTTCAAACCACATCCGGCTCCGTCCGCCGAAAAGAACCAATCCCGGCGGACAAGAGCCGGTTGTATTGTCCCCTCCTTAAGGAAGGGAGAGGTTTCAAATCATAAAGGAATTTCTGATCAAAAACTCCTTAACGGTGCGAAGGCGTCGACATCCTCAGCGAAAGCGGGCCTGTAAGCCGGGTTCTGTTTCCCGCGCCGTTCCGCATGCGGCGGGGGACGCGGGATGATCATCATTCCTCTGGGACTGCGGTCACCCGCAGCCTCAAGCAACCTACCCGGAAGCATCGGCCGGGCCGGCCTCGA
>JAITEY010000002.1 GCA_031281815.1 Desulfovibrio sp.
AGGCAGGCGTTCAGCGCCTTTCGGATGTCGGGAGGCATTTTCGCCTCGTCCACATCCGCATGGCAGACTTGACCTTCGGCGTGGACTCCGGCATCGGTGCGGCCCGCCCCGTGTACGCGCACATATCTGCCTGCGATGCGCGCAAAAGCGGCTTCCATACATGCCTGTATACTCGGAACTGAGCGCGCTCCCCCGGATTGGATCTGCCAACCTGCGTAGGCCGTGCCTTCAAAGGCGACGATAAGTTTGAGCCGCTGCATTATTGCAGGGGCAACTGCATCCGCGCCAGAGCCTCGGTAAGCTGGGCGGCCACCTGCGGTCTGACGTAGGTCAGGATTTCGCCGGCCTGACGTCCGCGCATGACTGCCAAAACCTTGACGGACACCTTTTGATCCAAGGTTTCCAAGACGGCTGCGGCCTGTTTGGCTTTCATGTTCGACAGCATATCGACAAGATGGCGGAATTTGGCGTCTTGGGTGCCTTCGGCGTCCTTGATCATCTCGCTGAGGCGGTTTTCCAGAATTTGCATGCGTTCCAGGCGGGAATTCAGCTCGCCTTCCAATACACGCAGTTCCTGTTCCTTTCTGGCAAGGTCTTCCTGGCGCTTGGCCACGGCGTTTTTAAGATCGGGTTGCAGGGCGGTCGGGGTGGGGCTGCCTGCGCCGGCGGGGGACTCTATGGGCGGCAGGGAACGGGGGGGCTCCGACGTTTGCGGGAGGGGGGTGAGGACGCCGGGCGCCGCGGCCGGCGTGTCCACATGCGACCTGACGCCGGGTGTGGTGCCGTAAATGCCGGTATCCGGCAAGGTGGCCTCCACGGCAGGCGGCGATGCGGCCGGTCCGCTTGCAACAGCTGCTGAAGCAAGAGCGGGCGAGCCTGTGCCGTACAACACGGAGAGTGAAGATCCGGGGTCAAGAAGAATAAGGCCTACGACGACGAACTTCAGAATGAAGGTGACGATCAAAAGCCTGCAGAGTTTAGACGGCGGCATGTTTATAGCGTAAGGTGGCCGTTTCATCATCGCGTAACTGCTCTTGTTTCCGTTCCGTTACCTGGTGCCGGTCGGCCTGTTTTTCTTCAAGCCTGTCCAGCAGTTGCCGTTCCACGGCTTTTTCCGCCAACTGCCTGCGCCGGATGTCCACCCGGTCTTCCGCCGCAACCAGCTCGGCAGCGCAGTCTTCCAGATCACGGGACAAGGCGGCGGCGTATTCAAGCGTCAAGGAACGCTCGGCGAAGTCCAGAAGGTCGGGTCGGCTCAATTTCAGCCGATGCCCGCACAGTTCCTGTTCCATCGCGTCCCTGCGGGCCAGGATGCGGTCCCGTTCCATGATTGCCTCGGCCTGTCGCTGCATGGCCTGTTCTTCGAGCTGCCTGCGGTAGCGTCGCACCTGCTCAAGTCTGAAACGGAAAGGAGCCATAGCGTATCCTGTCGGAAAACCGTCTGTACGCTACTGTACCAGCAATTGCCGTGCCAAAGTGGAATCAGCGCCGGCGCATGTCGGAAGCGATGTCCCGCAGACGGGCTATGCGTTCGGCGACGGGCGGGTGCGTGGAGAAAAGGGACGCCATGCGCGATGCGGTAAAGGGGTTGACGATGAACATGTGGGCCGTGGAAGGGTTGCCTGCGCGCATGGGTATACTGCGGGAGACGCTGTCCAATTTGCCGAGCGCGGAAGCCAGGGCCAGAGGCTTGCCGCTGAACGTCGCCCCTCCCTCGTCGGCCAGGTACTCACGGGAGCGGGAAATGGCAAATTGAATGAGCGAGGCGGCAAGAGGGGCAAGAAAGGCCAGGAGCAGAGCCGCTGCGGCATTGCCTCCTCCGCCTTCCTCGTCGCTGCGGGCGCCGCCGAAGATGACGGTAAACTGCATGATGTTGGCGATGGTCACAATGGCCGAAGCGAGAACGGCGGCCGTACATTGGATCAGGATGTCCCTGTGGGCGATGTGGGCGGTTTCGTGCGCCAGCACGCCGCGCAGCTCATCCTGATCCAGAAGGCGCAGTATGCCGCTCGTCACGGCCACGGCCGCGTTGCTCGGGTTGCGTCCGGTAGCGAAGGCGTTGGGGGCGTCCTGGGGGATGAGATAGACGCGCGGCTTGGGAATGCTTGCGGCGCACGCCAATTCTTCGACGATCTCGTGCAACATGGGGGCTTCGGTCGCGGACAGTTCCCTTGCTTTGTACATTTTGAGGACGATTTTGTCCGAATACCAGTAACTGCCCAAGTTCATGAACAGCGCAAGCCCCAGAGCGATGAGAAGCCCGCCGCGTCCGCCGAAATACTGTCCTACGGCAAGAATGATCGCAGTCAGAAGTCCGAGAAGCAGAAAGGTTTTGAATTGACTGGTCACGACGACTCCTTAGAGCGTTTTGCGCTTGAGACTGCTGCTCGGCGGCGAAGCACGTTCGCCCCGCGGCAATCCCGCGGCAAGGATTTGCAGGTAAATCCTTACAGAGCGGATGGATATTTTCAATATTAATCCGCTCTAACCTGAATTTTTGTGCCGGAAAACGCGGCAACATGTTCGCGATTTTTGCGCCGCCGCAGGCGCACACCTGCGAAAAAGTGCGGTTTTCCGGCAGATGTCCCGAAAAAAAAGTACTACGGTATAGGCCGTTGTTGCAGAAGAAACGGCAAAACGCCGGTCGCCTTCGTTGCGTCCGGGCGCCGAAACCGCAACCCGCTCAGCTTGTCTTTTTTATGTGACGAAGAGCGGCGATGGTAGCGAAAAGACCGAGGAAGAAGAAAAAGGAGTCCATAACTTCTGCTCCTTTGCCGGACAGTATCCGGCACTGTCGGTTAACGGACCTTGCGGCCGGGGTGTGCTCCGGCGCTTTACGGCCTTGGTCGGGTTGATGCCGCAACATATACCGTTCTTATCGGCAGGCGCAACAAAGGCCGCAGGCCGGACACGGTAAAATGCATCATTTTTTGTGTTTCATGTTGAAAACTACGGCCTATTACGCCAGATCACGTCGTTGTGTAATCAGGTTTTCTATATCCATGCGTCCCAGGTTGCGTTCGTGCGCCATGCGGATGTGTCCCACCTGATTCGGCTTGATTTTGCGTCCGTACCATTCATAGGAGGCAACGGCCGTAGCGTCCGCGGCAACGGGGTCCGCGGAAGCGATGACCTCGCCGGGGGTAATTACCTTGCCGGGGCCGCCGGGGCCGCCGGTCGTGAGTACGCGGGTGGCGTCGATGACGGCCAGGGTCGGCCTGATTTTTTTGTTCATGTCCACGATGGAGGTGTCTAGATTATAGCGCGAGTGCATAATACGGCGGTCGAAAATCAACCCCATCTGTCCCTTGAGCGACAGGCTGACGCCGGCGCCGCTGTGGCTTTTAGCCACCGGGCAGGCGATGAGCACGTCCGCGGCCAGAACATCGCGCATAAAGGCGTTTTCGTGCATTTCTACGGCGTCCGGGATGGCTTCCGTCATATAGTATCCGGCGCTCATCAGGTGATGGCAGATATTTTTTTCCACGCTGTCGCAGGCCGGGCGGATGCCGGAGAGGTCCAGGGACTGCTCGGGGTTCTGCAGTGAATGGTCAAGGATGCGCACCTGCGATGCGCCGGCTTCCTTGCACATGATCAGGAGTTCACGCACCACTTCGGGGTGGGTGTTGCTCGCGCCGGCTACGTCTCCGGCAAAGCTCATGTTGGGCTTAATGACTACCTTGTGGCCCGGCTTGACGAAGCGTCCCATGCCGCCGAGCATTTCCACGGCCCCTCTGGTCGCGGCAGCCGCTTTGCCTTTGACCACGGCCACATCCGGCGGCGCGCCGGCAAGGGTCGGGGCTGCGGAAAGCAACGGGGAGCCGGCCGTCAGCAAAAGCAGCCCTTGCGCCTGCCGTTTCAAAAAAGTGCGTCTGTCCATGAATTTCTCCTGTCTGTGACCTGTGCGGATGCGTGTGGTCGTCGCGCGTTCTCCTGTCCTTGTGCGGTACGGGTTGCGGTTGCCACAACGCGTTTGCGGACAGAAATTACCACATTCAGCGCACATGTTAAAGCAAAAAATCTGCAGACCCGGAACACGGGCAGGTGTGGAGGCAGCGCATGCATGCGTCCGTCTGCCGGGAGGTTGTTCACAGGATGCGTTGCACGGCTGCGAGAATTTCTTCGGGACTTATGGACGTCAGGCAGCGTCCTCCGTAGGGGCAGGCGTTTTCGCCGTGCAGGGAGCAGGGGCGGCAGGACAGGTCTTTTTCGAGGACGATGTCGCGTTCTCCGGCCGGGTAAAAGCCCCATTCGCGGGTAGTCGGCCCGAACAGGGCGATGACCGGCGTGCCGACGGCCGACGCCAGGTGCATGGGGCCGGAATCGGAGCAGACCAGGGCGCGGCACTGTGACAGCAGGGCGCAGAGTTCCCGCAGGGAGCTTGCGTTGCTGAGGTCGCCCGTGCGGCCTGTGAAGACGGAGTTGCCTTTGCCCAGGATCAGCAAGGGGAGGCCCCGGCGATCCAGAAGGGAGGCGAATTCGAGCATGTTCCGCGTCGGCAGGGCCTTCAGTTTGTGGGTCGCGTACGGGTGCAGGGCCAGAGGGCGGGCACCGGGGGAGAAGAGGGCGTCGATGCGCGCGCGCGCGCTTTGCAGT
>JAITEY010000014.1 GCA_031281815.1 Desulfovibrio sp.
CCGAAGCGCAGGTGAGAAACGGTGAATCCGCCGGATTTTTTTGAATCGTAGGCAAAATATCCCTGGGCGAAGAGGTCGGTATTGTCGCCGATGATCTTGATGGCCTGTTTGTTCGCGCCTACGGTGCCGTCCGCGCCCAGGCCGAAGAACCTGCACTGCACGGTTCCGGGCGGGACGGTGTCCGGGGCCGGGCCGAGGGGCAGGGAACTGCCGCTCACGTCGTCGTTGATGCCCACGGTAAAGTGGTTTTTCTGCCGGTCGGGAAGCATGTTGTCGAAGACGGCCTTGACCTCGGCGGGGGAAAATTCCTTGGAGCCGAGGGCGAAACGCCCGGCGAGCACACGCGCCCGGCAGTCGTTTTCCGTCAGGGCGGCGTTGACGTCCAGGAACAGGGGGTCGCCCGGCGCGCCCGCTTCCTTGCAGCGGTCGAGCACGGTGACGGTTTTGACCGAGTCCGGCAGGACCGCGGACAGGTGTTCGGCGGAAAAGGGCCGGAAGAGACGTACCTTGATGAGTCCGATTCTTTCGTCGGGCTTGTCCGCGCAATAGTTGATGTATTCTTCGACGGCTTCGCAGCCGGACCCCATGGCGACGATGACGCGTTCGGCATCGGGACGGCCGCGGTAGTCAAAGGGGTTGTAGAAGCGGCCGGTGAGTTCGCCGACCTTTTTCATCTGCGCGGCGGCGATGCCCGGCAAGGCCCGGTAGTAAGGAGTAACGCGTTCACGTCCCTGGAAATAGATGTCCGGGTTCTGCACCGTGCCCCTGATGGTCGGGTGGCGCGGGTCCATGGCGGCTTTGCGGAATTCCGCGATTTTTTCGTAATTGACGAGTTTCGCAATGTCCTCGTAGCTGATGACCTTGATTTTGTTGATTTCGTGCGAGGTGCGGAAGCCGTCGAAAAAATGCAGAAAGGGCACGCTGCCTTCGACGGCCGAGAGGTGGGCGACCAGGGCCAGGTCCATACACTCCTGCACGGAAGCGGAAGCCAGCATGGCGAAGCCTGTCTGGCGGACGGCCATGACGTCCTGGTGGTCGCCGAAGATGGACAGCGAGGGCACGGCCAGGGAGCGGGCAGAGACGTGAAAGACGCCGGGCAGCAGTTCGCCGGCAATCTTGTACATGTTGGGAATCATCAGGAGCAGCCCCTGGGAGGCTGTGAAGGTGACGGTCAGCGCCCCGCCCGCGAGTGCGCCGTGCACGGCGCCGGCCGCCCCTGCTTCGGACTGCATTTCCCGAACCTGCACGCATTGCCCGAAAATGTTTTTCCTGCCTGCCGCCGCCCATTCGTCAACGAGTTCGGCCATGGTCGACGAGGGCGTTATGGGAAAGATGGCCGCCGTATCGCAGAGCGCATAAGCGATATGGGCAGTCGCCGTGTTGCCGTCCATGGTTTTCATCGTTTCCATACAAGACTCCTGTAGTATTTTGGGGAAGTGAACGCGCGGGGCTGAGGTCCGGCGTTCCGTGCCGCCTTGTCCGGCCCGTGCGGACCGCGAACGCGGGCACGCGCGGGCGCGTGAAGAACGTACTTTCGCGCAGGCCGGCCGGGGATATGTGCGGAACGCGGGCACGCGCAGGCGGGGGCACGGGAAGTACACAGCGGCGCTGCGCTTGTGTATGCCGGAAAAAGCGTCCTGCCGCAAGGGACAAATGCGAACAGGAACAACGGCTGACACAGGGAGGAAACTGCGACGACGCAAGCGGGAAGCAGCGGGAGCAACAGGGTGGTACACCGTGGGACGCAAGGGAAAAAGCGGGGCAAACGACAGGAAACGCAAAAAACGCCCTGCGCGTTTGCCGTGCAGGGCGTTTGCCGGATTTGAGGAGTAATCCGGCTGGTTCAGGCCCGGCCGAGGCCTGAAAGGGAGGGCGCGAGCGTCATGTAGAAGTAGACGTCGGGATGTTGCGCGCCCTGCGTGCTGCCCCAAATACCCGTTTTATCGCGCCCGCGCAGGGGATCGCAGAAATTGAGGGTTTTGGAAAAATCGCTGAACCAAAAAAGCGCTTCCGTGCTGTTGATGAGTGCGGTTTCAGTCATGATGTTCTCCTTGAGCAGATTCGCTTCGAGCGTGTGCGCCCGTCGTTGTGTATGCTCGTTTCGAGCGTGTATGTCCGCCGTTGTGTACGGCTGCTTCAGGTGTATGTACCGGAAGTTGTGTATGCCGGTTTCGGGCTTGCGCGCCTGTCAGGCTGTTGTGTTCTTCTATAATGCACATACCGTGCCGGCGCGATTTTGAAAAACCAGCCTTGTATTTTCGCTATGTTGTGGATACACTGCGCATGCGCGGCCGGTTTGGCCCGCCCGACGGTGAAAGAAATCACCACTCGAGCCGGTGCCGAGCCTGCGGAACGATGCACGGCGGCCCTGCGGCAGACCCTTGACGCATGCCGGCCTCTTGTGGTGAAATCCGCCACCGCTGCTGAAAATTTTCACCAAAAACACCATGCGGGAGGTTCGGGGAAGTGACGACGGCGAAACGGGCAGCGGCGCTCCTTGCGGCGGAAGAGCCGGGAGTTGCCGTGAAGGAACAATTGCCGGGATGTGCCGGGGAACAACAGTCACCGCGGCGCGCCGCGCAGTCGCCGGCGGCGCGCATTGCGCCGGCACGGTCGCCGGAGCGCGCGGCGACAGAAGAATCGACGGCGCGCGGAGTGAAAGACCCGGCGGAAGAGGTGGAACGCCTGCGCAAGCTGAACAAGGAATACGAGGTCATGTTCGAGTCTTCACTCGACGGACTGGTGATTACCGACGGCACGGGCAGACTGCTGCGCGTCAACCGCAGCTATCTCGGCATATCCGGGGCGAAGGAGGAGGACGTGGTCGGGCGCACGGTGCAGGAACTGGCCGAGCGCGGTTTTTTTTCCGCCTCGGCCACGCAGCTCGCGGTGGAAAACCGCCGCCCGGTCACGGCCGAGCAGATATTTCAGAACGGCGCCGTGCGTACCCTGAACACCGCCAACCCTGTCTTTGACGACAAGGGGGCGTTGCTGCGCATCGTGACCAATGTCCGCGACATGTCCGCCGTACACAAGCTGGAAACGGAACTCAAGGAAGCCAGGGATTCGGCCGACCGCTACGCGGCCATTCTGGAAAGCATGAAGCGTCGTGCGCAACGGGAGCATTATACGGCGGGGAGCGCCGCGATGCGCGGCGTTTTCCGCAGGGCCCTGGAATACGCCTCGGCCGCCGCGCCGGTGCTGATTACCGGGGAATCGGGCACGGGCAAGGAGGTGGCCGCGGATTTCATACACAACCACGGCCCGCGCCGCGCCAAGCCCTTGCTGAAAATCAACTGCGGGGCCATTCCCGAGCAACTGCTGGAGGCCGAATTGTTCGGATACGAGGGCGGGGCCTTTACCGGCGCGCGCAAACAGGGGCGCATCGGGCTTCTGGAAGCGGCGAACGGGGGCACCGTGTTTCTGGACGAAGTCGGGGAACTGCCGCCGCCCCTGCAGGTCAAGCTGCTGCGCTTCGTGCAGGACAAGGAATTCTATCGTCTGGGCGGCAACCGCCTGATCACGGTGGACGTGCGCGTCACTGCCGCCACCAACCGTCCTCTTGACGATATGGTGGAGCAACGCAGTTTCCGTGCCGACCTGTTTTACCGGCTCAACGTCCTTTCCCTGTGCATTCCCCCCCTGCGCAAGCGGAGTGAGGACATCGTGCCCCTGGCGCATTTTTTCCTGCAACGCTTCAACTCCCGCTACGGACGGGAAAAAACGCTCTCGCCGCAAGTCTGCGCCGCCTTTGAGCACTATGCCTGGCCCGGCAACATCCGTGAACTGGAAAATTTGCTGGAGCGGCTGAGCATCGTCCACACCGGCCCGGTCATCCTGCCGGAGCATCTGCCGCGCCGCATGTCCGGCGAAGCCGAGACCGTCCGCAGGGCCGCCGCCCCGTACCGCGACGCGCGGGAAGCCTTTGAAAAAGACTACTGGAGCAAGGCGCTCAAACGCTATGCCTCATACAGGGAAGCGGCCGCCGCTTTGGGCGTGGATCACTCCACCATCGTAAAGAAAGCGGCGCGTTACAGGCTCAACCCCCCGTTCCGGGCGGGCGATGCGCCTCCAGCCGCAGGCTTCGCGGCGCAGGGGATCAACGGAACGCGGGAGCCTCTCATGCCGGGCGTTGCGCCTTCAGCCGCAGACTTCGCGGCGCTGGGGGCAACGGAATGAAGCAGCCTTTCAGGGCGGGCGATGCGGCCGCGCCGACAGGATAAACCACGATGTCCGATCATCCCCGGCGTACGCCGTTCACAACATTTTTCGCGTTCTGCCGCATGGTCAGGATCGAACATTCCGTGTTCGCCCTGCCTTTCGCTTATGTCGGGGCCCTGCTGACCGCGCGCGGCCTGCCCGGCCCGGAAGTGCTGCTGCCCCTGACCGCGGCCATGGTCTGCGTACGTTCCTTTGCGATGGCCTTCAACCGCATTGCGGATTTGCCCCTGGACGGCATCAATCCCCGCACGGCAGGCAGGCCGCTGGTCACGGGGGAAATAAGCCCCGCCGGCGCGCGCCGGTTCTGCGCGGTCGCGGCCGCGGGCTTCATCGCCTCCTGCGCGGCCCTCAATACCCTGTGCCTGCTCCTGGCGTTCCCGACCCTTGCGCTCGCGGCCCTGTACAGCTACGCCAAGCGCGTCACCCGGCTCTGCCACTTTCTGCTCGGCGCGGTGATCGGCCTTGCTCCCGTTGCCGGGGCGCTTGGCGTTTCGCCGGTCTTCGAGCCTTCTTCCCTGTTGCTCGGCTTTGCCGTTCTTTTCTGGATCGCCGGCTTCGACATCATTTACGCCTGCATGGACCTGGATTTCGACCGGGCGCACGGGGTACATTCCCTGCCCGCATGTTCGGGCGTCGGCCCGGCTTTGGCCGTTTCCGCCTTCTGCCATGTGAACACGGTGCTTTTTCTTTTTCTGGCGGGCCTTGAATACGGGCAACGCGCCGGCTGGTACGCCGCGCTGGCCGTCACCGCGGCCCTGTTCCTGTGGGAGCACGGCCTTGTGGGGGAGGGCAGGCTGGAAAAAGCCGGTTTCGCCTTTGCCCTGAACGGCCCCATTGCCGTGCTGCTGCTGATCGGGGCGGCCTTGGGGACGGGCTGACGCCCGGGGTGCGCCGGGCGAAGCCCGAACGTTGTCCTTACAATCGGCAACAGCGCGAATGCTCCATCTTGAAAGCGCAGCCGGCAGCTACGGCAGGAAAAGCACCCTTTCCATAAACTCCATGTCCTCCTTGTCCGGCAATGTTCCGACGCTGACAGCGGTATCGAAGCGCATGACCGCGGAGTTTTGCGGAGTGTACTTCGGCCATTGGATGTTCGTGGGCAACTGCACACCTTGATTGGGGTTGCCCGTTGTAATGAAGTTAACCCAGCGCAGGTGCATTTCGTCGGCCGTCGCCTGCTGTTCCGGCCTTTTCAACCCCTCGACCTGAAGGTTGTTGAAGACATACGGCAGTTCCGCGGCATGCTTCGCGCCGAGTCCTACGGCGGCGTTCTCCGGCGAAACATAATTGAAATTGTAGGCATAGACATCCATGCCTCGGGCAGCCGCGGCATCCCCGAATGTTTTCATGCCCGCGGTAAAGCCGGTATACGCCAGCAACCGGCGTATCCTCAGGAAAGCCGGATGCTCCGCGTCCACGGGAAAGCGGTCAAGCACGGCCTGAGCCTTGTCGTAACCGCAGTTAATTGCCGCAAGCAGGGCATACGTCGGCTCACTCGCGGTTTCCGGCACGAACATTGAGCCCTCGTCCCCATTAAACCCCCATAACAGTCTGACCTTGTTGAAGGCGCCCTCTTTGAGCGCCTTGTAGGGATTTGCCGGAATAACCTTGCCGTCGAACACCGGCATCAGGGCAAAAGGCGCGAGGCTGGTTTGGTCCCACCTGAATTCGGCCAATCGGGCGAGCACCGACGCATCCACACGGCGCAGCCGGGCAAGACCCTCGGCGTCATCATCCGCATGAAAAACCGATGACAGCATCCTGCCCTGTTCAATACTGCGCGCCAAATCGCACTTGGCATAATAGGAAGTTGCGGCGGCGCCCAAAATGGTGCCGCTTTCCATGATTGCCCCGTGGAAAAGACCTTCGGCCGCCGGACTCAGAATGAGCGCCGAGACGCTGTAGCTGCCGGCCGACTCGCCGCCGACGGTCACGTTGCCCGGGTCGCCGCCGAAGGCCGCAATATTGTCGCGGACCCATTCCAGGGCCAGTATCTGATCCAGATGCCCCCAGTTGCCGGTGGTACCGTACATGTCGTAAGTGGTCCGGCCGGCAAGGAAACCCAAGGCGTTGAGACGGTAGTTGACGGTAACCGCCACGATGCCGTGCCCGGCAAATGAAGTGCCGTCATACAGGGCGCTTGAGCCGCTGCCTATGGCGTAGGCCCCCCCGTGAATGTAAACGTACACCGGCAACGCGGCGCCTGCTCCGGCTTCGGCCGGGGTCCAGATGTTCAGCGTAAGGCAATCCTCGGACACGGCCCGGTCGTCACTCCCGACCTGAATCGCCGCGGGACCGTATTCCGTTGCGTCAAGCGGGCTTGTCCACGGTTCAACGCGTTGCGGCGGCGCGAATCTGAGCTCTCCCACAGGAGGTTTTGCATACGGTATGCCTTTGAAAATGCGGAGTCCTCCTTTTTCAACTCCCGCAACGTCCCCCAATGGGGTGGATACTGTAGGCGGGGCGGACGATGCCGGGCTGCACGTGATAAACAGCAGGAAACTGCACAGGAGAAAGTGAAAAACTTTATTCATTACGATACCTCACAATGCGGTTTGAGAGTGTCTGTCGAGCATGCCGGCCGCAAACAGCGCGTCGGAAGTTTGCCGGCGTATGCGCGAGGCAGGGGAGGGGTCAGCCGTCAATCTCCCGCGGCGCCGCGCAAAGAGCGGCCAGACGCTTGTCCAGCCACGTGAAGCGCCGTTGCGTCCGGTTGTTCCGCACGGCTATGTGCAGAGCCTTGGGAGACCCCACCAGGATCACAAGCCTCTTGCCCCGCGTGACCCCGGTAT
>JAITEY010000025.1 GCA_031281815.1 Desulfovibrio sp.
ACTCATTCCCCTTTGAAACTGAACTGGATTGCGTGGCATATTCAACTCCTGAGTTTCATTTTGGATACCACATTTCCTTCTGCCTGTATAGTGGCTGAACGTCGTACGTAATCAGGAAAACATTTGTATCAATGACCATCGAAATCATAATGACAGCATATATGCCGTCATTGCGCCAGTCAAGAATACTGCGGGGAAATTTATACGCACCATGCCCGGTCTTTCAGGCAGCGGTACGGAGGGGAGCGGCGGAATTGAAGCAAGGGCGGACCGGAAAGCACGGTCGGCCGGAATGACCGGGTTCGGTTTTCCGGCAGCGGCGGCACTGTCGTATGCGCGGTCGCCGGACCCGCCCCGCGCGCCTGCTCCGCAGGGTCAGGGGTCTTGCCGAACGGTCTGACCCTGTCCTCGCGGGTGCCGCACGCCCGCCTGCGCGGCACCCGTCACGATCCGACCCGGACGTACTGAGAACCTCAGCCCCGGCCGTCCGGCAGAACCTTGCCCGATGCGATGTCCTTGTCCCAAAGACCGTGGAAAGCACGGACGCGGTCGGCCGGAACCTTTTCACTGCGGAGACTGACGATGAACGTCAGGGCTGTCTGCACCATCCAGCCCCAGCCGCCGACATGTATGCCGAAAGGATGACGCCAGACAAAATAGCACAGCAAAACGGCGATAATGCCTCCAATCAGACCCGCGTTGACGCCTGCCCGCGTGATGCCGGGCAGGTAGGTCACCCCGAGTATGGGAATGAACAGCAGCAGGCCGAAAGACGTAGCCAGCGTTCCGAGCAGCACCAGATAGTCGAGAACCACCGAGCTGAACAGCACCGCTACGCAGACCAGCAACAGCACACCGATTCTGCCTATGAGAATCTGCTTCTTAGGATGGGCGTCAGGGTTGACGTAACGGGTATACACATCACGCGCCAGTATGGTGGACGTGTTGGCGAGATAGGCCGCAGCCGTGGAATTCATGGCCGCAAGAATGCCGAGCGCGGTGATGACGAAGGGTATCGGCGACATGTGCCGGAAAATCAGCTCCAGAGACAACGCATCCGTATTCTCCAGCGCCGGCAATATGGACCTTCCGCCGATGCCGACAGCGGCGGTGAAGACATAATACATGAGGCCCATAATGCCGACCATGATGAACAATGCCTGGAACTTGAAAATTCTCGGACTTGAGGCGGAAAAGGACCACATGGTGAACGACGGTGATGCGTAAATACCGAAGGTCGCGAAGGCGATGGATGCAATGTACGGCCAACTCCAGGCGCTGCCGATATCGGGCAATGTGATGTACTTGTCGCCCAATCCCTCAAACCCGGCATGCCACTGGTACAGGAAACCCTGTTCCGGAGCCAGGCCGGCCACGACACCGACGGCCGTCACGGCCAGTAAGGCCGCTCCGATGAGCAGGAGTACGCCTTGCAGGGTATCGGTGACGGCGGCGGCTTTAAGCCCGCCGAGGAACACATAGAGAATGACGACGATGCCGAGTACCGCGCCGCCCGTTACGGGATTGATTTGATCCCCGCTGAGAATGTTGAACACATACCCCGCTCCGCGGAGTTGCAGCGCGATGTACGGCACGGCATACAGACAGGCGATGAGCACGACCAGAATGCGTACCAGTTCGCCGCCGTAGTACGCGCCGAACATTTCACCCGGGGTGACGAATTCGAAACGCCGGCCCACGGCCCACTGCCTGCCGAAAATACACACTCCGATCAGGCCCATCAACGGGATATGGGCGAAGTGGGCAATATAGGGAAAGCCGTGGAGATAGGTCATGCCCTGGTGGCCCAGAATGAACCATGCGCTGAACACCGTGGCCATCATGGCCAGACTCAGCACCACCGGGCCGAGGCCGCGGCCCGCCAGAAAAAAATCGGCCGGTTTTTTGACGTCCACCTTGTAAGAAAGAACGCCGATGCCCGCGCATCCAAGCCAGTACAGGGCGGTGACTATAATGAGAAGCCAAAAGGTATCCATGCTCATCCTCCCTGCCGTTCATCCTGAATGGCTGTGATGTCCGTGGGCACATCGTGAAAGTGCACCTTGAAGGCCAAAAAGTATGCAAGCACTATCGCCAGCACCCAGAAGGCAAAATTCCATACATACAAGAACGGGAAATACCCTATGTATGATGCCCGATTGCCGATTTCCAAGCCCGGCCCCAGCGCGCAGATAATCCACACCGCAAGGGCCCGCAGCCACCATCGTTCATTTTTGGGAACACCGCTGATCATCATTGCCGTAACTCCTTTTTCCTGTTCAGAACGTTTTGCCGTTTCGAGCGCTTTGGGGACATGCGCAGCCGAATTTTTCCGCCGATTACATCCGTCGGATAAATTCCTGCAGCATGCCCATGGGCTTATCCGCGAAGATGCGCTCATCCATGGTTTTGACGTGTGGGGGGATGTGCGGTCTGAATTCCATATTCGCCAGGATGTCCTTTTCCAAATCCGCACCGGGGGCAATCTCCGTCAGCGTGAGTCCCGCGGGTCCGGGTCTGAAGACGGCCCGTTCCGTCACGAAGTACACCTCCAGATTGTTCTCCCCGGCGAACGCCGATGAAAAGGTGACTTGCGCGACCTTGCCGATGAATTTTTTTACTTTTCCTTCCTGCACAATGGTCAGCCTGCCGTCACCCGTCCGGCATTTGAGTCCGGAGGCGGTGAAGGTGCCTGTGAAGACGATTTTTTTGGACGACTGGGTCAGATTGATGAATCCGCCGGCTCCGGCAACGCGCGGGCCGAACTTGCTGACGTTCAGGTTGCCTTCCTCGTCGACTTCCGCAAGGCCGAGGACGGTCAGGTCCAGCCCCCCGCCGTTGTAGAAATCAAACTGCTCGGCCTGGTTCAGAAAAGCTTCGGGATTCACGGCGGTGCCGAAGCGCAGGCCGCCTTGGGCTATACCTCCTATAGCGCCCGATTCGACAGTGCTCGTCAGATATCGCGTCAAGCCTTCTTCCTCGGCGACCGCGCCGACGCCTTCCGGGATGCCTATGCCCAGGTTGATTACGGTATCAGGCAGCAGTTCCAGGGCGGCGCGCCGGCAGATGACTTTTTTCTCGTCCAGGGGCATGGGTTTCGTCGCGCCGGCGGGGATGCGGATTTGACCGCTCAACCAAGGTTCATAGAGCGCTGCCGAGGTCTGGGGATGCTCTTCCGGGCTTTCCGCGACAACGATATAGTCGACAAGCATGCCCGGAACCATGACGTTTTTCGCCGGCAGACTCCCCGCCGCGCTCAGCGCTTCGACCTGGGCAATCACGATGCCCCCGCAGGCCCTGGCCGCCATGGCGGCCTGCAGGTGTTCAAGGCGCACGGCCTCGTTGTCCCAGGTAATGTTGCCCTTTTCGTCTCCGAACGTTCCCCTGATGACGGCAGCGTCGATGTGGAGCGGTTTATACCAAAGGTATTCTCTGCCGCCCAAGGTAACGACTTCAACCAGGTCTTCCTTGCTTACGGCATTGAGTTTGCCGCCTTCCAGCCTCGGGTCGGCAAAGGTTTTCAACCCTATGGGAGTGACCAGCCCCGGCTGCCTGCCGCCGACGGCCCGGATCAGGTGAATAATCGCGCCTTGGGGAAAATTGTAGGCTTCCACCTTGTTGTCGTTGATCAGCGCGGCCAGATCCTTTTGCAGGTTCAGATGACCGCCGATGATGCGCTTGACGAGTTTCGGCTTGCACCAGCGGTTGAGACCGGTGTTGGTTGTGGGGTTGGACTGCGAGGCCCCGAAAAGCAACGTGACGCCGTTGGGTTCGCCGCTTTCCAAGAAACGCTTTTCCACGGCTTTGGATACGGCGTCCGCATGACCCGCCGACATAAAGCCTACGGTTACGACAGTATCGCCGTTCTTGATGAGCCGTGCCGCCTGGTTCGCTGATATCCGCTTGTGCTTCAAAATTTGTCCCTCATGGTTTGCGCGGTTGAGGCGCTTCGGTTTTCGACATCGTCAGGGGGGAGGATGCCGGGAGGAGGTAAGCGGGGCGGCGTCGGAAGGTGAAAGACGCCGCCCCGTGGGAAGCGGGCCCGCGGCTACTTCCTGTTGCTTGTGTCCGGCAGATGCTTCACGCCTGCGAGGGCGGCGGCGGCGAGTTTTTTGGCCCGCAGGTTCGCCAGGCGAGGGTAGGTGATTTTCTGGGCCTGAGGAGAGCCCGCGCCGTGCATGGCCTCAACAAGGGCGGTGCCGCCGGTCATGTTTTCGATGAGCCGCGCCATGCGCAGGCGGTCTTCCGTAGGCACGGACTGAACGCCGCGCAGGTACTTGTCTACATATTTGCCGATTTCGGGACTCTTGAGGTCCGCTTCGGAAGGCATGGTGGCCAGGATGCCGCCGCCTATATCCTGGGCCAGGCGGTCGATTTCATAAATGAGGCTGGTGACGTTGTGTTTGCCCACGTTGGCCAGCAAGGGGTCCACGTAATAGTTGCCCGCGGCGGTCGGCCGGCCTTCGCTGGAACAGGCGATGGAACAGCAGTACAGCGTTTCCGTCAGGTGGACCATCTGACTGATTTTCTCCTTGACGTGCGAGGCGTTTCCGTATCCGCTCATATCGGCCAAATTGGCCGCGGCGCCGATGACGATGTCGGAAACGCCGCCCTTACAGCCGCCGTAATTCTGGCGATGATAGCTTGCGAAGCGTTCCACGAGCATGCCTGCGAACCGGTACTCGCCGCACATGAAGACCTTGTCCCAGGGAACGAAAACGTCATCCAGCACAGTGAGCGCCTCGCCGCCCACGACGGCGAACTTTGCGTTGCCCTGATCTATCTCTCCTTCTTCTTTGCGCCCGTCGTTGGTCTGCCGTCCGAAAATATGGATGATGTTCGGGGCGTCCACGGGGACGGCACAGCAGACGGCATACTCCTTGTCCGCTTCGGTCATGCCCGCGGTCGGCATGAGGATCATCCAGTGGGAGTTGATCATGCCGGTCATGTGCATTTTAGCGCCGCGGACGGTAATGCCCTTGTCGTCCTGTTTGACGACGCGCGTGAACATGTCCGGGTCGGGCTGTTTGCTCGGCCCGAAACTGCGGTCGCCTTTGGGGTCGGTCATGGCGCCGGCGACCATCCAGTCGTTTTCCTGGACCTGCAACAGGAAATCTTTCATTTTCTCATGCGAACGGGTCCCGAGGGCCTTGTCCATTTCAAACGTTGTGCCGTAGAGGGCGTTCAGGGCGTCAAAGCCCACGCAACGCTGATAACAGGAACCGGTCTTCAGGGAGATCATGCGCAGCATCTTGACCTTTTTCACCAGGTCTTCGACGCTGTGATGGATATGGGTAAAGCGGTTGATTTTTTTTCCGGAGAGATGGGACGCGGCGGTCATCAGATCTTCCGCTGCGGGGTCATGGGCGAGATCATAAGTCATCGCCGCCGCATTGAAGTGCCCCGCCAGAAACGGGTGTTCGGACAAGGTTCCCGGATCGAGCAGTCGGCCTTTAAGGTAGACTTTGATGTTTCTGTTGCGAAGACTTTCAATGTACTGTTTCCCGGTCATCATAGCCATAGTTTCCTCCTTGAGGGGGAAGCGGTTTCAACAAAGGTCGACAGGCAAGTCCCAACGACACTGTACTGTACTATTGCGCATGAGCCCGGCGGATGCCCGAATCGGACTCGACGGTATACGAACAGCAATAACCGTTCCAAAACTCCACAATCAATTATTTCGCGTCCTGTCCTGCGGTATCGGCGTACAGGCGCAAGCGGGCTGTTCGGCGTAAAGCGGAAAAATCAGGGGGGATACAGACGGAAATACGACTATGCGGAAGGCATTTCGGTATTTTTTATTACCGAATTACGTTACTTTCCCTATTATTTTAAAAAAATCAGGCTATTGTTGCGGTAATATATATTACCGCAGCGGTAACAAAACGTCGAACACAGCGCGGGAGCGGCGGTCAGGATTCGTCGGCAACGCCTGGTTCGACGTAGCGTTTGATTTTTTTCAGAACGGTGACGTGCGTCACATCAAGGGCCTTTGCGGCTTGGCGGAAAGAAGGGTAGCGTTTCCGCACGCGGCTCCAGAAAGAACGTTCGAAGCGGTCCCTTGCCTCGCCGTAGCTCATGCCCTCGTACTCCGTAGAGGGCGGGGAAGGACCGGCCCCGCTGTCCGGAGCGCCCGTGCTGTTCCTCAGCATTTCAGGCGGCAGGAGGGCGGGAACGATGTCCGCGTCGTCGCTCATGATGACCAGCCTTTCCACCAGATGTTCCAGTTCGCGGACATTGCCCGGCCAGGACCAGAGCAGGAAGTGTTTGAACATATCCGGATGAAATGCCTTGTTTTGCCCGTAACGGCGGTTGTTTTTTTCCAAAAAGCGCTGCATCAGGGGCAGAATATCCTCCCGACGTTCGCGCAGCGGGGGTATGTCGATACAGAGCACTTTGAGACGGTACAGCAAATCCGTGCGGAAATCCCTGCTTTGCGCCAGATCGTCAAGGCTGCGGTTGGTCGCCGCCAGAAGGCGGACATTGACTTTGGACGGCCCTTGATCCCCTATTTTGTAGAACTCCCGACTTTCGACGAAACGCAGCAGTTTGGCTTGCAGCGAAAGGGGCATCTCGCCTATTTCATCCAAAAGCAGGGTGCCGTTGTTCGCAGTTTCAAACAGACCGACTTTTCCCCGGCGGTTCGCGCCGGTGAATGCCCCGCCTTTGTAGCCGAACAATTCGGCTTCGAGCAGATGATCCGGTATGGCGGCGCAGTTGATTTTCAGAAAGGGTTCCCCGGCTCTCGGGCTTTTGCGGTGGATAAAATCCGCCAGCACTTCCTTGCCGGTACCTGTATTGCCGACCAGCAACACCGGGGCATCGGTTTTGGAAAAGCGCAAGGCGTTGTTCCGTATTTCACGCATGGCGGCGCTGCGGAAAATCGCGCCGTCCTTTTCCCGGGTAAACGTTTTGACCAGTTGCGAGTACCGGTTCAGCCGTTCCTGCGTTTTCGACAGCCTGGTCCGCAGGTTGTGCAGCTCTGTCGTATCCCGCACATTGGTCACGACTCTGAAGATGTTGCCTTTGCTGTCGTATAGGGGATTGGCGGTAATGTAACTCCTCCGCTGCGAGCGAAGAAAAATCTGATCCAGCGTCACAGGTTTGCCGGTTGACAAGACCTGTTCGGTGGCGCTTTGGGAGATAAGGTCCGAAGCGACCAATTCGGCGCCGGAACGGCCTATCACCTTGTCTTTCTTCAGTCCGCTGATGCGCTCATAGCTTGAATTCACTCTGCGGTATACGCCGTTTTCATCGGCGACCACGATGCCGTCGCGGGAGGTTTCAAAAATGCCTTCCAATTCTGTACATTTTTTCTTCAAAGCAGCGATGCAATGATGTTGATCTTCAGTTGTCTTCCAATGGTACGCAGCCACTATACCGTTGAAATACTTGTGCTGAAAGCGTTGCATTGCAAGAGTGCCGTCCTCTGTCCTTGCGCAATGCACAAGGGTTTCGTGCCCCTTGACAAATTCGGCAATGCTTTCCAGGATGGCGGGCAGCACCTCTTCGATGTCGAGGTCGGGCACGGTATGGATAAGCTGCCCACGCGGGGAAAACATCAGAAATGCGCTTGCGGGATAATCTTTGCTCACGTCGGTGTCTCGGCGGTTTGCAACAGCGTCGACCGGGTGCGGTCTTTCTGTCGTCATGCGGTTCAACGTCGCGGCCGAAACCGTGCGGGCACGGGAACCGCGGGGACAGCGCCGTATACGGGAACCGGCGCGGACGAAGGCATTATGGACAAGGGCATTACGGGGAAGGCATTACGAGGAAAGCTTATGAACGAAGGCGCTGTGAGGGGGTCCGGGGGAAATCATTTCCCCCGGCGGGGTCAGGGGCAGCGCCCCGGCCGCCGGAGGCGTAAAAACGGATGTTATCCGGTAGCAGTATGGATGAGGGCATTATGGGCGAGGTTATAGGCGTCAAGTATTGCGGCCATTGCCGGCCGTTTCTCCAAATGACCGAATTTGTGGATTGTTTGAAGAAGAACGTTCCTGAAGCATCATTCGTGCCTTGGGACGGCGGCGGGATGTTTTCCCGCTTGCTCCTGCTCTGCGCCTGTCCGGCGGTCTGTGTCCGCACCTCCTCCTTTACAGGCCCGACAACTGTGATAAGCTGTAATACGCTTGATTTTATTGAATATGCCGCTGTGGACGAGTTGTTGGACGCTGCGGCGGCGCTCATCAACGCCGCCGCGCGCGCGGAATCCCCTCAAAAGAACATACGATGACCCGCGACGCCTCAGGCCTGTTTCCAGGCCCAAACGGCGAAAGAGGCCGCGCGCAGCGCTTCCGCGAGCACGGGGAATCTGGGCGGCCTGTCGTCGTATGCCGCATCGCGCGGAGTATAGTCCAGCAGCCGCCGGCGCAGGTTCAATGCTTCATCTTTGCGGCCCAGCCTGGACAGGGCGTCGCATACCCTGCTCATGTTTTCCTCCGGATGCCCGGTCAACAGGCAGCCGCGGGCGACAATGCCGTGCAGGGGCATGTCTTCGGCGGCCTTCGCGGCGTCCAGAAAGCTGTGGACGGCCTCTCTGTAGTCGCCGTCGAGCATGTGGCCGACGGCTTCATGGAGAAAAATACTATTGCGGATGCCGTAAGGCAGCATATCCTTGATATGTTCCACCCGTTCATCGTCTTTGCCGCGCCGGGCGGCGGCCGCGGCGCGCACCAGCCATTTGCGCGTGCTTTCGCCGTTGCCGCGGGCGCGGCTGATGCGGGCCATGCCGAGGGCCGCGCCCACATGTTCCTTCTGCCTGCGTAGAACTTCCAGAAAACCCTGTTCCGCGCCGTCGGCATCCCCGACCTTGAGCCGTCCGAGTCCGCGGTTGAACAATTCCGTGGTCGTCGGCGCATCGACGTGTTTCCTCATCGCCGCTTGCCGCCTTTTTTCCGGGGAACGCGACGGGGCGTCCGCGTTCCGCGCGGACCCCGCCGGGCCGTTCCGGGCGACACCCGGACGTGTCGTTGCACCCGACCGGAACGTTTCACCCGGTACCGTCCGCTCCGGGCCGTTCCGGACAAGGCCCGGACTTGCCTGCGCGCCCGTCCGGGAGGCGGCGGGGGACAAGAAGTCTTCCGGTTGCGGAAGCCGACGCAGGGGGCTCATGGCTTTGCGCAGGGCGTCACACAGTCCGTCCGGAGAATAGGGGCGCTCCAGCACATGGAGTCCGGCGGCGCGCAGCCGGGCGGCGCCCGCCGCTGTGGAACTCAGTATCAGGTACGGCTGGGTGCGGAGTTCCGGCCGAGCGAACATTTCGCGCAGCACCGCCGTCGCGGCCAAGCCCCCGGCTTGTTCGTCGCAAATCACGAGGTCCACGCCGTTGACGACTCTTTTTGCGTCGACAACTTTGCCTTGCCGCAGAAAGGATTCACGTTCCAGGGCGCGTTGCTTTTCCAAAAAATCAGCAACAGCGGGCGCTTCGTTCAGGCAGGTGATTTCACGCGCGCCGACGGCGCGCAGGGCTTTGATATCCAGACGCAACGCGGCTTCGTTTCCGGCCGCGGCCAAAACGCGGCGGGGAATGGTATTTGCGGGCAGAGGGGTATACACGGCGCGGGGCTCTCCGTTTGGGGTCGACGTGGCCGCGTTCAGCGGCGGAAGGGGATGACTTTGGCTTTGCCGGCGCTGTATCCGGCCTCGGACGGGAGTGTGCCGGGGACGCAGTCCGGGGACGCCATGGCCGTCGCGGCCGGCTTGTGCCGCAGGGAAGGGAACGTGCCCCGGCAATTGGAGCAGATCAGCCCTTTCCCGTCTCCGACGAGGCGCACGAGCAGGCCGTCGCGTTTGCAGCAGGTCGGGCAGAAGGGCCCTTGCCGGACCGTGCCGGTAATCAGCCAATAAAAGCCGCGGTCGGTCACCAGATTGCGGGCTATGTACAGGATGTCGTCGAATTCCTGTATCTGCGTTCTGAGCGCGGCGTTTTCGTCGCATACCGACACATAGCGACGCTGCAGTTCCGCGAGCAGCAGCCGGGCTTCGTCCGGCTTGTTCTGCGCCATCAGGTCGCTCACCGATTTATAGCGGTAGTAATCAAGCATGACTCTCTCCCTGAGTGCGTTACGCCGTCATCCTTGACGGCGGATGCAAACCTTTTCGGCAGGGGGAGAAAAGACTTTATCGTGAGGTCGGAACAAAATTGCCGGACGCGTCGTCCGGCTTCGGGGAGTGCGCGAAAGCCGCGCGCGGAAAGGCGGCGAGCGCGTGCTGCGCCCTCCGGCGAGCTCTGCACGACCCGTTCCGGGCGCGGCATGCGCTCGCACTGAAAGGCGGAAAGACTTGAGGGGGCTCGCCGAAGGGCCGCATAAGAAATTATCGATGTTTCGGCTCTTGATGCACAACCCGGCGGCAAAATCGAGCGTCCGAATTTTTGATGCGCCGGCCCTGCATTTTTCGAAAAACAGCTTGCTTTTTGTTTCGCAAAAGGGTAAAGCCGTGCAATCTTGTCGGCGCGTTTTCAAAGCGGCCGACGGCGGCACACTCGGCACCTTTGTTTTTTGGTCATGTGGAGGCGCCATGACGATTCCGGCAAAGCTGAACTGCCCTCTTCAAAAAAATACGTCTAATCGGGCCGGCTTAGACTGCTCAGGCACGCTTCTTGCTACACACAAACATTGCATCACACACCCCGCTTATCCGCTGAAAAAAAGTAAATAATTCAGCCGGATTACCACCGAAAAAGTTAGCCCGATTTTCAATTTTGGATAAGTTTTGGATAAGCATTTTTTCAGGCTTGACCTTGAAAGCCTCGAAGCGCGGATGTAAGGTTCCGGCGCGGTCTTGAGCCGGAAACTTTTTCAACGCGGAGCGCATATTATGACCAAGGCGGAACTTGTACGAGCCGTCAAAGACAACGCCGGACTCGCCACTCTGGCCCAAGCCGAAGCAGCTTATGCCTGCAATCCCGTGAAAATATATCGAGTACAAAAGTATAACATATTAATAATACAAGAATTATTTAATGTC
>JAITEY010000048.1 GCA_031281815.1 Desulfovibrio sp.
CGCGCGGCAACACCCCTCTGGTGCGCCTCGACAGGTTCGGGAAAGGGTTGCCCGGCGTACTGCTGGCCAAAGTGGAATCCTTCAATCCCATGAACAGCGTGAAGTGCCGCATAGGCGCCGCCATGCTGGACGCCGCCGAACGCGAAGGCAAACTCGGTCCCGGAAGCACGATCATTGAGCCGACCTCCGGCAACACGGGCATCGGGCTGGCGTTCGCCTGCGCCGCCAGGGGATACAAGCTGGTGTTGACCATGCCGGAAACCATGTCCATCGAACGCCGGAAGCTTGCGGCCATGCTCGGGGCGGATGTGGTGCTCACGTCCGGCAAGGACGGCATGGTCGGTTCCGTGCGCAAGGCAAGGGAGCTTCTTGCCCGGATACCGGGGAGTTTCATGCCGCTTCAATTTGAAAATCCCGCCAATCCCGAGGCTCACCGCCGCACCACGGCGGAGGAAATCTGGGCCGACACGAACGGCGCCGTGGACTTTTTCGTGTCGGGCGTCGGCACGGGAGGCACCATCACCGGCGTCGGCGAAGTCTTGAAGGCGCGCAGACCGTCGGCGCGCATCATCGCCGTGGAACCCGACGCTTCGCCCGTGCTGTCCGGCGGACGCCCCGGCCCGCACCGCATCCAGGGCATAGGCGCCGGCTTTGTGCCGAAAATCCTCAACCGCTCCGTTATCGACGAGATTGTGCGGGTTACCAACGAGGATGCCCTTAGTACGGCGCGGGAAGTCGCGCGTATTGAAGGCATTTTGAGCGGCATTTCAGCCGGCGCGGCGCTGTGGGCGGCCGCGGCCGTGGCCGCGCGCCCCGAGAACGAGGGAAAACATATCGTCGTGATACTGCCCGATTCCGGCGAACGCTACCTCTCCACCCAACTGTCCAATCTGGAGGAATAATCCCATGCCGCGATGTCGTCCCGCGGTGTTCCGCATCGTCCTGTTCCCCTCCCGGCTGTTTCGCTCCCGCTTGTTTCCCGGCGGCCGCCGCGCCGGAGGGCTGCTTCTCATCGCTCTGTTTCTTGTCGGCCTGCTCCCGGTTGCCTTGCGGCCTGTTTCCCTTGCCGCCGCCGAAGCGACATACGCCAACGCCCTCGGCATGGAATTCGTCTTGGTCCCGGCCGGTTCCTTCATGATGGGCTCGGATGTGCGGGCCGGCGAGAAGCCGCGCCGCCGCGTGAGCATCGGCAAAGCCTTTTACCTGGGCAAGCATGAAGTGACGCAGGCGCAGTGGGCGGCGCTCATGGAGGAGAACCCCAGTTGGTTCAGGGGGGCCGACCTGCCTGTGGAGCAGGTATTCTGGGATCAGGCGCAGGAATTCATCAACCGCTTGAATCGCAAGGAAGGGCACGGCCGTTACCGTCTACCGACGGAAGCGGAGTGGGAGTATGCGGCACGGGCCGGACGCGACGACGCGGACTCTCTCGCGGCGGACGCGGGCGCCTTGGGGCGGGTTGCCTGGTACGACAAAAATTCCGGCAACAGCACGCATCCCGTGGGAGAAAAGGAGCCCAACGCCTTGGGACTGCATGACATGCTCGGGAACGTCAACGAGTGGGTGCAGGATTGGTTTGCCGCCGACTATTACGCGCACGGCCCGGCGCAGGACCCGACAGGGCCGGAAAGCGGGACGCTCCGCGTGCGCAGGGGCGGCAGTTGGAGCGACGAAGCCGCGAACTGCCGAGCCGCGGCCCGCGCCTTTGATGCGCCGACCGAAAGCCTTTGCGGTCCGCCGGGCTGCCGCCTCGGTGACTTGGGATTCAGGGTGCTGCTGATGCCGGAATAAAGCAAGCCGGCTCACTCCGTCTCAACCCTGAAAGCGATGTTCTACGAGTGCATCGGATAAAAAATGGATTGCAGTCGATTCGTACCCTCAAAAAACCTTGACTCGCGGGGCGGGTCAATACATGCATCGTCACGCCTCGCCCATAAGTATGGCAAAATACTTGTCCCGGTTATGCTCGGCCCGACACTTTGGCGCCGCGTCAAAGGCTGCTTGTCTGTTCGCCGCGAGGTCATGTGCGAAGGCATGCAGGGCACCGGTCAGATCCCCGGGATCGCCTCCGTCCATAAAAACGCTGCCGTTGTTCAACAACCGCAATTCATCCTCCATGCAGGTTCCGCGCCGCACGATTGCGGAAACGCCCAGCGCCGCGGCTTCAAAAATGATGAACGTCGGCTTCGTCCTGTACGTTTGTACCGGATACGGCAAAAGCACTACATCACACCGGCCTAAATGGTTATAGTATTCTTCGCCGTAGAGCGGCTGCAGCCGCAGGTCAATCCGTGAGGGCAACTTTTCCCGCATCGTCAGCAGGGTCCGGATAACGACATCAAGGGAAGTGTCCCTGCGGTGCATCTGAATCAAAAACTTGCCGGTTCCGCCGGCGACGAGATATCGCCCGATGCTTGCGGGAAATATTTCAAAGTTTTTTCCCGTCCGCGCTTCCCCCACGACGCCGAATACCGGAAACGCGTCTTGCGGGGGAGGGCATTCGCGCGTTTGTGAAACCCGCAGCGGGGTAGGCAACCGCGCTGTCGCCTTGCCGGTATACTGCTCAAGCCGGCGGCAAAGAGGGGCGCTGCCGCCCAGTATCGTGACGGAAGCATGTTCCCGGAGTTCCCCTAAGGCGAAACGGTCGGCCTCCATGCCTGCCTCGTCGTCCGCCAAAGCTATGTAATGGACAACCACGCGGGGCGGCGCTTTCCGCAGCTGCCGCAACCAGAGGGAATAGCCGTACGCGATGGAGGCGTTGGCGGTATGGCTGAAAAGGACCATGTCCGTCGTAACATGCGGCTCAACCACCCGCCGTAATTCTTCAGCAAAAATCAATCCCGTTTTTTTGACGCTCCGAACTGTACCGGCTCCTCCAATCCTCTGCGGTTTGTAGACTATTTCGCTGAAGCAGCACAAAATATTTTGCAAACCGCAATTTTTTCCCAGGAGAACTATGTCCTTTGGTGAAGAGTTCACAAAGCGCGCGAGGTCACGGCTTGCGAGAATCGTGCAACGGACGGCGTTCTCCCCGCAAACGGCGTACAACATGGCGTTTGTCGCAAGATGATGACCGGCGACATCACAAAATCCCGGATCAATCACAAAAAGAGTTTTTTTCTCATAGGGCATTCTTGATCTCTCCGTTTCGGACGACGCGCAACGTCGTCAGCTTCCCGACGCGCAAAAAATATGCAAGAAACGCGCCAAATAAAGCACAAACGGATTTTCTGTACGCGGCTGAACAGACCCATTCCGCATAAGTCCGCACATGCGCCGCGTCGAGGCATAAGTGCTGCCGAGCCGCCTGTTCGTGTGGATTGCCGAAGGGGACAAGAGACCGGAATACCTTTGGGGATCGACCGGCCCTCACTGCTGTGCGAATTTTTGCGGGCGCAGCTGCGTACAATGCCTGCACTGCGCTTTGTTCATGCGCGCGGTTTCGCGGCCTCCGTAAAAATGCGTTCGCGCAAGGCCGGATCAAGCCGGCGGGGCGGCAAGGGGAGAGGCGACATCTGCGGATACTCGCCCAACTTTTTTTCCATCCAGGCCACGTCGTGCCGGCGGCCGAACTTCCATCCCGCGCCGTGATGAATGCCGGCAGGGACAAATCCTGCGCTGGTGTGGAACCCGATACTCTGCTCGTTGGGTACGGTGATCACTGCGTAGGCGTTGCAAAATCCCTGGGCGCGCAACAGCGCGAACAGGCAACGGTACAGGACCGACCCCCTGCCGCCGCCGTGGTATTCCGGGGCGAAGTAAATCGAGGTTTCCAC
>JAITEY010000093.1 GCA_031281815.1 Desulfovibrio sp.
TTCCCCCTGCCGCCGGAGGCATATACATCAATATTGCAATGTTTCAATGTTCGGCCTTGCGCCGGCTCAGGCCGAGGGTCCAGGGCGGAGCCCCGGCCGCCGGAGGCATACAAAATCAACATTCCTCTGCTTTGGAAGCGCGCGCAACGGGCCGGGCACGGTTTACGCGCCCTTGGTTTCGAGCAGTTCCAGTGCTTCGTCGTACTCAAAATCACGCACCATGCGTTCAAGTTCTTTGCAGACGTCGGCCGGGTAGCGGCCGGCCAGGGCCGCCTTGTTTTCGGCAAAAAAGTCGGCGGCGCTTCCGTCGTACTCCCGCAACAGGGCTTTGAATTTGTCGAGTATGGGACCGATATCAGCGGGCGGTGCGGCTTCCGGCCGGGCGCCGGCCGGTTCCGCGATGCCGCAGACGCCGGAGGCGGCCAGATTGCGTTCAAGGGCGGCGAGCATTGCAAGCAGCGTATCCACGCCCGACGGGTCAGTCGCCGTAGTGCCGTCGGTCTGCGCTTTTTCCACGGCGGCAGCCGCGGCTGAAACGTCAGTCGAGCCTATTGTGGCGGTAAGACCTTTCAAGGTGTGCGCGCCGCGTTTCAGACGCTCCTTGTCCTGCTCTTCGACGGCGGCGATGACTTCATCGCGGTAGCGAGGGATGTTTTCAAGGAAAAGACAGACGGTTTTGAGATAGATGCGCGTATTGCCCGCCAAGCGGGCTACCGCGCCTGCAGCGTCCACTCCCGGAATATCCGGGACGGGCGGCGCCGCTTCCCCGGCTTTGCCCGGCGCAGGGGCAGGCGCGGCTTTTGCGGCGCTTTGCGCCGTCCTGTCCGGCCCGGCTGCGGATGCGCCGGCGGGCGTCGGGGCGGGCATGGCCTTCTTGGCGGCATCTACGGCCGCTTTTGCCGCGTCGCGCACGGCGTCCGCAGTTGCGGCCGGGGCGGGCGCGGGAGGCGCCGGCGAAACGCCGGCCGGTTGTTTTGCCGCGGCCTGAGTTTCCGGCAAAGACGGCGTTTTGTCGTCCGGCTTCCGATCCTCGGCATTGTCGAACGACGTATCGTCATCGTCAAAGCCGTCAAGGGCGTCGTCATCGGCGTCGACGGGCAAGCCGGCGTTGAAGCCCGGCCGGGTCCGCAATTTGGAAGTGATGGACACGGCAGCCGGGGCGGAGGAGGAGAGGGCCTGCCTGCCGGGAGCGCTTGTCGATTCGCCGGAGGGCAGCAGAAAATCTCTGTCTGCGGGCGTTGTTCGGCGGACGTCGCGGGTCGGCGACGCCCCCGGCGCGCCGGCCGGGCCTGCATAGCCGCCTGCCGGAGCCCAGCGCTGCAATACTTCAAACAGTTTTTCCACCTCAATGGGCTTGGCGACGTGGTCGTTCATGCCCGCGTTGATACAGGCCTCGCGTTCCCCGCTCATGGCGTGCGCCGTCATGGCTATGATCGGGATATCCTTGAATGCTTTCACGGAGCGCAGGCGGCGAGTGGCCTCATAGCCGTCCATGACGGGCATCTGCAGATCCATGAGCACGATATGGAAGGCTTCGGGTTCGGCCGTGAGGATGTTGACGGCCTCCCGGCCGTTGTCGGCTATCCGGACGTTTACGCCTTCCTGGGTGAGGATTTCCTCGGCAACCTGCTGGTTGATGACGTTGTCTTCGGCCAGAAGCACTCTCAGCCCGTTCAGCAGGCGGTTTTTTTCCTCCGGGGCGCTTTCCTCACGCTCGACGGCGGCGAGCGGATTGTCCGCCGCCCGGACGGCCTCCAGCATGCAGTCGAAAAGCTGCGAAGGACTGACGGGTTTATACAGGACGTGCTTGACGCCTATCTCCTCCGCCAGGGGCTGCAGGTCGCTGCGGCCGAATGCGGTGATCAGGATAACGGCCGGGACGGTCTTCAAACCCATGCGCCGGATGTGGGAAGCGGCTTCAAGGCCGTTGATTTCCGGCATGCGCCAGTCGATAAGCGCAATCTGGTAAGGACTCTCGTCCTGCTCCGCCTTGGACAGTTCAGCATACGCATCAACGGCCGAACTCACGGTTGTGGGCTCAAGGGTGAAGCCCCGGAGCATTTCACCCAGAATGCAGCGGGCCATCTCGTTGTCGTCCGCCACCAGTACCCTCAGCCCGGTCAGCGAAGTGGTGAAGCGCGGCGGGGCATCCTCCAGCCCGCGCTCCAGGCAGACCGTGAAATGCACGCCGGTGCCCTTGCCGGGTTCGCTGTCTATCCATACTTCCCCGCCCATCATCTCGATGAGGCGCTTTGTTATGGTCAGGCCGAGCCCGGTGCCTCCGTACAGCCGGCTGGTGGAACTGTCGGCCTGGGTGAAAGGATTGAAGAGTTTTGAGCGTTGCTCCGCGGTCATGCCGATGCCGGTATCCTTGACGGTGAATTGCAGTTCCACCGGCCGGCCGGTCTTGTCCGGGTTGTCGCCGGGCGGCAGGGCGCCCGGACGCAACGGTCTGGCCATGGAGCAGGAAACGGTGATTTCGCCTTTTGAAGTAAACTTGACGGCATTGCCGATAAGGTTGATCAGTATCTGGCCGAGGCGCAGGGAATCGCCGAGAAGGTTCTGGGGCACGGTCGGGGAAACGAAGAAGATGAGTTCCAGCCCCTTGTCTTCGGCCTTTTGCGCTACCATGGTCGAGACGTTGGCGAACACTTCGTCCAGCACAAAGGGGGCGCGTTCAATGTTCAGCTTGCCGGATTCGATTTTGGAGAAATCCAGGATGTCGTTGATGATGCCCAACAACGTATTGGCGGCGACGTAAATCTTGTTGACATAGCCTTCCTGACGCGGGTTCAGGTCGGTTTTCATGGCCAGGTAGGCCATGCCGATAATGGCGTTCATAGGGGTGCGGATTTCATGGCTCAGATTGGCCAGAAATTCGCCTTTGGCCCGGCTTGCGGCCTCCGCGGCGTGCTTTTCCCGTTTGAGTTCGTCGGTATGGCTGCGGATGGCCGCGGTCATGGCGTCGAAGCCGTCGGCAAGCCGGCCGATATCTCCTCCCGCACCCTCCAGTCCGCTTACGGCCTCATAATCGCCCGCTTCCATGCGCGCCTGAGCGTCGAGCAGTTTTTCCAGGGGCGTGCGCAGGGCCAGTTTGTATACCAGCAGGGAAAACAACAGGACGAAGACCATAACGCCGGTGAGTACGGAGACATTGTTGCGGAAGCGGGCGTCGGTCGCGGCAAACGCCTTGTCCGCATTGATCTCGGCCGCGGCGATCAATGTCGGGCGCGGGCTCTGTCCCGCCCGGACTCCGGCAAAGGCGTCCAGGATTTCTCTGCCGTCGGGGCTGCGACGCCGGAGTATCCCGCCCGTCTGCCCGTCGGCAGCGCTGCGCAGGCTTTCCATGATGTCGTCGGGCAGTTTTTCCGCTTGTGCGGCTTCCGCGTCCGCGGGGATACTCCGCAGGATAGTGCCGTCGCCGTCGGCGATGCGCAGCGTGACGCCGGGCAGGGAGGACAATACGGCGCTCCCGGCGGCGATGATTCTGTCCGGATTGAGCGCGCCGACCAAGGCGATGCCGGACATGGGGTAGACGACATACAGCCGGGGAGGGCCTGTTCCGTCCGAAGTCGCGCGGATTTCCGCCGTAAAGACGCCTGCTTGTATCGCGTCGCTCAGTGTGCCCCGACCTGCCGGTTCGTTTTTGAGGTCTTCCGCTCCTGCCGCGACCTGCACTTCGCCCTTTGAGTTCATTATCAGCAGTCCGTCAACGGCGGGGTTGTCCGCGACGATATCGGCAAAAAGGCTCATGCAGTCCGCCGCGCGCAACTGCCGTACCCTCTCGGAACCGGAGAGAGCGGCCAGTATGCTGCGCATGCTTTCCACCTCGTTGCGGGTTTGCGCGCCGATGCGGTTGACTGCTTCCGCAAGCAGGCTTTCCCTCTGTCCTTTGTCCGCCGTGTCCCAGTCCTTGATGAAGATGAAGCTGAGCACAAGACACGGCACGGCGGCCATGGCGGCAATGAGGACCATGATGCGGTTGATGTGACCCGTGAGCAAGTTTTTCATGCGTAAGCCTCAGTCCGCTTTTCCCGCAGGCGGCGTACCCGCGTTGTTTTCCGGCGCCGCCGTCAGCCCTGGTAGGCGTTGCCGTCTATAATCCAACAGAGTCTGCCGCTGTGCGGGCGCACCATTTGCGCGGGCAGCACGGGCGCCGCCATGAGATTCAGGGCAGTGGACAGGACGTGATGCTTGACCCGCCCGGACGCCATGAAGATGCAGCAGCGCGCGTTGTTCAGGACCGGCAGCGACAGGGAGATCCTCGGCATGCCGCCCTTGGGGGGATAGACGTCGAGGACCGTGTCTTTGGTGTTGGACAGGGCGGGGTCGCCGGGGAAGAGCGACGCGGTGTGCCCGTCCGTGCCGACCCCCAGCAGGATGCAGTCGAAGCGGGGAAGTTCGCCTTCGGCGAGGTGAAAATGATCGGCCAGCAGGGCGGCGTACGAAGCGGCCGCCGTTTCCGGAACATCCTCGCCTTTCATGCGGTAATAGCGGGTTGCGTCCACGCCGGAGAGGAGTTCCTTGCGCGCGGTCTGGTAGTTGCTTTCCGCGCTTTCCGGGGGAACGCAACGTTCGTCCGCCCAGTACACCACGGTTTTGCTCCAGTCCATTTCGGCGGTCCGTTCGGGACGGCAGAGCGTGTGGAAGAGGGGTACGGGCGTCTTGCCTCCGGACAGGGCGAGGGTGAAGCATCCTCTGCGGGCTGTGGACTCCCTGTACATGGAAACGATGATGTCGGCAGCCTCCCGGGCCATATCCGCTTCGTCGGTTGCTACATAGAGAGAAAGATGGGTACGGGGCATGGCGTCATCCCGGAAGGAAGTTGAAGAAAGTATCGCCTGAAAATATTCCCGGCATTGCCGGGAAGTCAAGCAGGAATCCTGCGCAAAGCTGCCCGCATGCGGGGTGTTGCGACGGGCTTCGTCGCGACAAAGATAAGGACGGAGACGGTAGACCGCGTGCGGGCGTTCCGGCCGGGGTTCGGGTCAGTATTCCCCGTTTGCGGACCAGCCGCGCAGGCGCGCGAGCACCAGCCCGACATAGCGGCGTGATTCCGAGGTGGGCATGCGCGTTGTGAGTTGGTCGTACAGTTGTTCCGGGCCGAGTGCGTTGATGCGCCGCACGGCATTTTCGTCGTCTTCGGGATCAAAAAGGCGCAGCACGGCGTTCGGACCTCCGTTGTAAGCGGCGATGACGCACAACTGGCGCGAGAGGTTGTTGTGTACCCCGTTGAAATAGCGGCTGCCGAGCAGGTACAGGTAGGCCGCGCCGTAGCGGATGTTGTGTTCCGGACTCAGCAGGATGTCCCTGTCCGGCACGGCCGGGGAGCCTGTGAGATAGCGATGGACTTCGTAACCCGCCGTATCCGGCACAAGCTGCATAAGGCCCATGGCCCGGCTGCGGCTGACGGCCGACGGGTTGAAATTGCTCTCCGTATGCATGACGGCCATGATCAGCGCCGGGTTGAGGCCGTATTGCCCGGCATAGCGCCCGACCGTGCCCCGGTAGCGGGAGGCGGAGGACGGGCTCTCGAAATCCGGCAGCCCCCGGCCGCGGAGCAGAAGACGCATGAGGTTCGCGTTACGGCTGTTTGCGGGACAAAGCCTGCGTTCCGGGTCGTCCGCGGCGCCGGCTGTTCGGAGCAGGCCGGAAGCGTCCCGTACCCCGCCGGAGAGCATGGGGATCAGCGTTGCATTGCCGTAGCTCCGCGCCGGCGCGAAAAGATTGATCCGGAAGAGGCCCGGCGCTTCCGTCAGACCCGGCAAGGCGCCGGCGGGCGAAAGGCCGAGCGGCGTGATTTCGGCTGTGCCGCCGTCCTGCGTGGCGAACAGCACCTGTCCGCGCGTGAAGTTCAGCACTTGATGTTTGCCGGGTGAAGGCAGCACCGCGGTAACATCGCGCATGTTTTCCGGGCCGGCGTCGGACAGCCCGCCCCTGGCCCCGGCATCCGCACGGGCGGCAAAGCGGGGGATGAGCAGGGCGGAATGCGGCAGCAGCGTATCTGCGCCCTCGGGCAGGGCCGCGGCATCCAAAAGTTCCGGGTCGGCGGGCAGAACAACGCGGGAGGAGAAGGCAGACGCCATGCCGCCCGTCCGGCTTACGCCGGCCTGTCCCATCCCGGCGCGCGCAGCGAGCATGCCGGCGCAAAAGGCGGCCAAGGCCGCACACAGGCAGAGGCCCCACAAAAGTCTTGCCTGGGGGAACCGGCCGAACCCGGAACGCTGAACGCGCGCTCCACGTGCCGTCGTGTTTTCGTCAATGCCTTGACGCGAGCCGCCGTGTGCGCGAATGCCTGGGCTTTTTCCGTTAACTTCCTTGTGTTCCTGCATATATTTCCTGCCGCACCTGTGCCGCTGCGCTTATTCCGGGGGCGCGCCGCAATTCGCCTTCGTGGGCATCCGTGATTATGCAAGAAATGTTCCGCCTGTGCGATTGTCGACGGCTTCCGTCCGACAGCGCAATGTCCGCTTTTGTCCGGCCGCCCGATCCCGCGGGCAGGGACTGTGGACTATACAACCGACCGCGCGCGTCATTCTTCGTCGTCTTTGACGGCTTCGGCTCCTTTACAACGTTTGAAGACGACGACGCCGACAATTGCGGCAAAGACGAACAGCAGGCCCGCGAGGACGGCATTCCACAGGGGGTCCACCCGAATGCCGCTGCCGAGCAGGGCGAAGGTGACGGTTTGCGGCAGATAGCCGAGGGCGGATCCGGCGAAAAACGGCAGGGGGGGGATGGAGGTCAGGCCGGCCGCCATGTTGGTCAGGGCGTTGTTGCCCAGGGGGAAGCAGCGCACGGCCGCGGCCATGACGAAGGGACTGCGGGAGAGGAAGGCGTCCAGTCTTTGTATTCTCTTCCCCAACTTGCGGCGCACTACGGAACGGGCCAGCAGCCGGGCGTAGAAAAAACCCGCCGCGCAACCGCAGACCAACCCTATGCAGGCGAGAACCGTCCCTTGAAAAGCGCCGAAAGCGTATCCTCCGAGGGCAGCCAGGGCTTGTCGGGGGAAGCCGACGGGCGAGAGCAGCATGACCAGGGCGATGTAGAGAAAAGCGCCTCCAGCCTCGGCGCGCAGGCGCGCGTCGGCCCATGCGGGGTCAAGAATGCTCTGGAGGTCGAAAATGCGGACAAGGACCATAGCGCCGACCAGAGTAAGGAAAAAAAAGGCCGGTTTGAGCAGCGAACGCAGGTCGGGAGTTTTCACGGCGCGTGTCCCAGAGGAGGTCAGCCGCGTTCGCGAATGCGGAAGCGCAGGTTGCGCTTTTGCATCCAACGCACTGCCAGCAGGTCGTACAGCCCTGAAAAGGCTCTGTCCCATATTCCGTACTTGGAGCGTCCGGAGCGGCGCGGACGGTGCGATACGGGGACTTCCACCCCCGCTGCCCCCTGCATTTTCATCAGGGTGGGCAGGAAGCGGTGCATGCCCCTGAACATGGGCAGGCGCCGGGCCATGGAGGCGCGCAGCACTTTCAGCGAGCATCCGGTGTCCCGGATATGTTCGCCGGTCAGGCTGTTGCGCACGGCATTGGCAATGCGCGAGGAGGCTTTTTTGATGAAGGAATCCCGCCGGCGCATGCGCATCCCGACGACCATGTCGTTATCCCTGCCGAAACGTTCCAGCATGGCGGGGATGTCGGCCGGGTCGTTCTGCAGATCGGCATCAAGGGTAACCAGAATGTCGCCTGCCGCGTCCAAGAAGCCGGCCGCCAGGGCGGCGGACTGTCCGCAGTTTGCGTCAAAGGCGATGTAGCGTATGCGGGGGTCGGAAGTCGCTGCCGCCTTGACGGCATCCAGGCTGCGGTCCGTACTTCCGTCGTCGACGAAGCACAGTTCCCAGGTATCTTCAATGCGCGACATGGCGACGCGGATTTCCTCCGCCAGCGGCGCGATATTCTCTTCTTCATTGTAGACGGCCACAATCAGACTGACTTTGGGCGCGGACGGGCAGCCTCGGGCGGCGCTGCTCCGCCCGCCTTCCGCGGTGCTGTCGTTCATCAAAATTTCCTTTACGGTCGAAACGGCTGAGTTGCGGGCAAAGGGGAAAAGGGCAACAACTCACAGGGGCTGGACATTTTTGGAAAAATAGTGTTAATTCATACATCTGTCAAGCACGTTGTTGCTCGGCATTCCGGTTCGTCCGGCTTGAGCGTACTTTCCATCGGCATAGTACATATCAGATGAAGTTGATTGGGCAATGATGAGCGGTACCGAAAACAGCAAGCAACAGCGCAGGGGTGCGGCTCTTCGTAAAAAATTTATCCAATACTGCCTGACGTATGCAGGCGCTTACGAAGATTATCCGTTCCATGATGAAACCGCTGTGTTGCGCCACGGAGGGAATTGCCGTATCTTCGCTTTGTTTCTGAAACACGGTGATCGTGAGCTGTTGAACCTGAAATCCGAGCCGTTCAATGCCTTATACCGGCGCAATGCGTTCCCGTCGGTTATTCCCGGATATCATATGAACAAAGTCCATTGGAACAGTGTTGTTCTGGATGGAACTGTTCCTGATGATGTTGTGAGGGAGATGATTGATGAAAGCTACGATTTGACCAAGCCTAAAATCCGTAAACGTAAGTTTACCGTCATCAACAATGACCGAACAAATGAGATGTAACCTATGCTCGGAGCCATTATCGGCGACATTGTAGGGTCGCGTTTTGAATTTAATAATCATCGCAGTAAAGACTTCGATTTTTTTGCTGAGGGTTGCTTCGTTACCGACGACAGCATTATGACGCTTGCCGTGGCCAAGGCAATTATGGAATGCGCCGACAGCCGATTTGACGAGTCGCTGCTCAGTCGCAATGTCGTCAAGACTATGCAGGAAATCGGCCGTAAATATCCCAACTGCGGTTTCGGGAGTATGTTCAACAATTGGATATTCAGTGATGACCCAAGGCCCTATAACAGCTTTGGTAACGGCGCCGCCATGCGGGTTTCACCCTGCGGTTTCATCGCTGAAACCGAGGATGAGGCGAAATTTCTCTCAAAAATCGTGACGGAGGTCACGCACAATCACCCTGAAGGGCTGAAAGGCGCGGAAGCTGTAGCCGTGGCTGTCTATATGGCGAAGACAGGCGCAACAAAAAAGGAAATCAGGGAGCGTATAGATAACGACTACTATCCCCTTGACTTCATGCTTGACGGCATTCGGGCAACCTACCGATTTAATGAGACCTGCCGGGAGACAGTGCCGCAGGCGATAGTTGCCTTCCTTGAAGCCGAAACCTTTGAGGATGCCGTCCGCAATGCAGTCAGCATCGGCGGTGACAGCGATACGCTTGCCGCCGTAGCGGGCAGTATTGCCGAGGCGTATTACGGCATTCACCGATTGGTTGAAAAGGCTGCAATGAAGTTTTTGGATGCAGAACAGCGCAGCATTTACGCTGCGTGGAAGAAACACGTCAAGAGCGTCTATCAGCCGCAAAAGCTGAAGTTCATAACAAAATATAAAGGAAAGACGACAAACCCCGGTATGGCGTACAGCTTTGAGGCGGAGTTTTATGTTTTCTTGAAGATGAACGACGAGTACGGTTTGAAGCAATATGTCGACATATTGCAAAAGAACGGACTTGAATGGAAAGAGGCATCACTTCGGAATGCCGATGTAAGCAAACTCGACGAGACCGCCGTTCTTGCACTCGTGACGGCCGTTCTGCGGGCCGACCACTTCAGCGACGGCATTTTTGAAACGTTTGCCCGTGAAGGCATATTGGAAAAATGGCTCGTCCGGCTGAAAGAGATTGACGACGGGCGTGAAGCGGAACAGGAAACTGCCGATGTTATCGCACTTAGAATAGATATTGAGCGTGACACACGCAGAGAGAGCCTGGAAATCTCGGCAAAGGAACTGTTTATTCGTGAACATCATGACGCCTTCGGTGACATTACCCACCATTATGCGTTCAAGGAGGCGCTTCACACAGACGTTATCGAACAGATACTTGAGGAAGCGGGCAAGGCTCTCACCGCTGACGGCTGGCTTGAAACGAATGAAAAATCGCCCCGCGGCAACTACAGTTATACCCTTGCCGTCTCCTACTCCGACGAAACAACGGAGCAACGGCGCGGAAATTACGACCGTGTTCATATTCCTGAAGAGTCGTGGGGGAAAGTAATCTCGGCCGTCAGGGGCTTCCTCGGCCTTTTCATGTTCGGCGAAATCGTGAACTTGAGCGGTTTTATGAACGCGATAAGGGTAGGCGAGGTGAAATACTGCGGCGTGGAGTTTTCCAAGGGCGGCAAAATTTATCACTACCGCACTACCGACCTGCAGATTGCCGTCGGAGACAGCGTCATTGTGCCTGCGGGCGATAACAATTACGAGCGGGAGGCTGTGGTGAAAACCGTGGAGTTCTGCCGTTGGGACGATACTCCGTACCCCCTCGAACAGACAAAGCGGATACTCGGCAAAACAGACTATACAAGACGCAGCATAGCGAAGCTCGCGCTTCCGAGTGAAGTCGTGGATAATGATGGAGATGACGACGACGAAGAGGGCGATTACAATGCCTGAAAATGTCACTGGACCGGAGATTGCGGCTCTGTCGATTTGCTTTGAACGG
>JAITEY010000153.1 GCA_031281815.1 Desulfovibrio sp.
CCCCGTGGAAACTCATGCCCCCCTTCCAGATCAGCAGGATTTCCGAAGGATGCCTGAAATAATAGGCGGGGTTGTAAAACAGCGCGTACCCGAGCCGCGCCCCCAACAACACCCCGAGAAACCCGAAAATAATCACGTCGTCAAACTGCGCGCGCGTAAACGCGCCACCGCGGGCGGCGCGCAACCGGCCGAGCAGCACCGCTGCGGCAAAGGCCAGAACATACATGGCCCCGTACCAGCGAACCGCCAAAGGGCCGATGCTCACTATCTCGGGCGCTATGCGCGGGAACTGCAACATGCGGCGGATGTACATCAGCCCGTCCCGGCGCGCAATACCGCCGGCGCAGGCGCGGTGCAATTCGGCTGTGTTGCCGACATCAGCCCGTGCCCGCGCGCAGGACCGCCCGCCTTCGGGCGGCGCGGTGTTCATTTACGCACACCAGCGCGTTGCGGCGCGCAGGACCGCCCTGCCCGCCCCGGCCGCCGGAGACCGCTCAAGCAACGCCCCGATGCTCCCGGAAACGCATCCCGGCGGCTCCGGGCAGAAACAATGCGGCCGCACTGACTCGTTGTAGAATTTACAGATTTTATAGTTGCCGTAAAATGCGAAACGTGCGACAATCGGCTGATGAATGCCAGCACATCACCGGCCACGGCCACGGCCACGGCCACATCCCCGGCGCCAGTGAACGCGCCGGCGGCAGATATGCCGCCCTCCACCCCGACAGCCAAACTGCACCATGAGGCCCTGCCCAAGCTTGACCTGCCGCCCAATTCCCGTGTCGCCGTAAACTTCAATCCTCTCGGCTCCGGCGGCGCGCCGGTTCAGGGTGAGTTTCTGGGCACAACACACTACGAATTTCTGATCATCCGGCTCCCCAGCATCCCCGGCCTGCGCAGCAAACTGCTGCCGCATATGCGCGTCGAAATCAGCTATGTGGCGGACGGGGCGCGCAACCAGTTCGCCGCCGAAATTATCGGCTTTACCCAAAAACCCGCCTTCCTGCTTTTTACTTCCTACCCCGACCGCATGAGCGTTATGGAAACGCGCAACCACAGCAGAGTGTCCTGCGCCCTGCCGGTCAGTTTCGTTTCCCCGTACGGCGAAGGCGTGGGTATCGTGAGCGACTTGAGCAGAGGCGGCTGCCGCGTGGTGCTGGAGATGACCGGCCAGTCCGGGCTGCGCAAGCTCAAAGCAGGCGACAGGCTGGTCATGCAGACGGCCTTTACCTGGGACAAACCCGCGGCCAAGGGCGTGGGCATCGTGCGCAACGTGGAAATATCGGGCGCGCGCATGACCCTCGGCCTCGCCTTCGGCGAAACCGTCGGCGAATTTGTGGATGCGCTGACGCGCTACCTTTCCCTGATTTCCGTATTGAACTGACGACGGCAATTCCGGCTTTTCCCTTCAAAATTTCAACAAGGCGGGATGAACGTATGGAAACAGTGTGTCTGAACAAATCGGACGATGCCTTTGTGAAGGCCGTGGAAGCCGAGAGCGGGCAGCGCGTCTCGCGCTGCTACCAGTGCGGCAACTGTACGGCCGGTTGCCCCATGTTCTTTACCTTCGACTACTCCGTAAGCAGAATCATGCGCCTGATCCAGGCCGGACAGAAAGAGCAGGTGCTTTCTTCCGCTGCCGTGTGGCTGTGCGCGGGCTGCGAAACCTGCACGCAGCGATGTCCGAACGAAATCGACGTGGCCGGGGTCATGGACGCCTGCCGGCATATCGCCCGCCGCGAGAAAAAATTCGGCGCCCGCCCGGTAAGCGCCTTTTTCAAGGCCTTCATGGATTCCGTCCGTTTCAACGGACGCTCGCACGAAGTCGGGACCATGGTCCTGTACATGCTCTACACGGGCCGGGTCTGGACGGACGTGGAACTCGCTCCCAAAATACTCCCCAAAGGCAAAATGCCCCTGCTGCCGCACCGCATCGCCGGGCGTAAGGAAGTCGCGGAAATCATCAACCGCTTCAATCAGGGACTGTCGGACCCGGACTTGGTCCGGGCCGGGCCGGCAACGCACGACGCATCCGCAAAGGAGGCCGTTTCATGAGCAGAATAGATGTGGGCTATTTCCCCGGCTGTTCGGGGCTCGGCACGTCCATGGAATACGAACGCTCCACCAGGGCGGTCTGCCGGGAACTCGGTATAGGTCTGCGGGAAATTCCGGACTGGAACTGTTGCGGCTCCACGCCCGCCCATTCCACAGACGCCGCCCTTTCCGCGGCCCTTGCCTCGCGGGTGTTCGCCCAGGGTGAAAAAGCCGGGATCGGCGATGTGATTACCCCCTGTCCCAGTTGTCTCAAAAACCTGCGCGTCGCCCTCGAACACATGGAAGACCCGCTCTTTACCGCGCGCGTCGAAGCCCTGACCGAACGCCCCCTGCAAATGCGCCACAGCATCAGGTCCGTTCTCCAGGTCATCATTGAAGACGTCGGGACGGAAAGGATCAAGTCCCGCGTCAGGCGCAGTCTGAAAGGGCTGAAGGTCGTCCCCTATTACGG
>JAITEY010000034.1 GCA_031281815.1 Desulfovibrio sp.
AACCTGGAGTCCGTGCCCGAGGATATGCTTCTGGCCGTCGACAAGGTGCTGGAGAGCCAACTGATAGCTATGGGCGGAAAAGAAGGAAAGAAAGTGGGCGGCATAAACTCCGTGGCGGAAATTCTCAATGCCGTGGACCGCGCCACCGAAGAAGAAGTGCTGGCGGAAATTGAGGAAACCTCGTCCTCCATGGCAGAGGAAATCCGCAACCTCATGTTCGTGTTCGAGGATGTCAAGAGTCTTGAAGACCGTTCCATCCGCGAGATTCTCAAGGAAATTTCCAATGAGGATCTCACCATGGCCCTGCGCGGGGCGACGGACGACATGAAGGCGCTGTTCTTCAGGAACATGTCCGAGCGCGCCGGAAACATGATCCGCGAAGACTTGGAAATCATGGGACCGACGCGGCTTTCGGACGTCGAGGCGGCGCAGCAGAACATCGTCAAGGTGGTGCGCAAGCTGGAAGGCGAGGGCCGCATCATGATCAGCCGCGGCGGAGGCGACGTCTTTGTCTGACGCAGAGGAAAAGCGCGCGGGCGCGTGGGGCACCATATACTCGCGCGGCGACGAATACGGCCTCGGCGGCTTCGAACGCGGGCGGACGACCGCGTGGAACGAAAAGGACGAGACCGAATACCTGGCGCGCGTGCGCCGCAAGGCGGAAGCCATGGCCGCGGAGATTCTCTCCGCGGCCGCTTCCGAAGCGGCCGAACTCCGCGCCGAGGCGGAAAAAACGGGTTACGCGGCCGGCACGGCCCGGGCCGCCGAAGAACTTGAGGAGTTCCGCGCGGGGATGTCCGAGTCGCTCGCCGCCGTCCTGAGCGCCATAGAGGGGCAATGTTCGCATATTTTCGAACAGTGGCGCGACGATATCACGGCAGTGGCCCGTCTGGCCGTGGAGCGCGTGACGGCCCTTGAACTGTCGGAAAAACGCGCCGCCGTTTTGGCCGCTCTGCTCGACGAAGCGGCGTCACTTCTGGAAAAACGCCGGACGCTGGTCATACATGTGAACGGCGGGGACGCGCCTGTTCTGGAGGACATTGTCGCCTCGGCGCGGGAGCGTTTTCCGGATGTCGCCTCCTGGCGTGTGCGCGCCGACCCGGCAATTACGCCGGGCGGCATGCTGGTGGAGAGTGAATCGTCGTTGGCCGACGGACGTCTGGAAAGTCGTATCGCGGCGGTCGACGAAGTGCTGAAAGACCTCACCCTTGCCGAACATTTCGGGCAGGACGCGGATTCCGCGGATACGGCGCGCGCAGGCGGGGAAGCGCGTCCCGCGCGTCTTTCTCCGGACCGCTCCGGACAAAACCCGGATGCGCGCCCGACATGAGCCCCACCCCGCACGGCGCGTTGCGCGCCCTGTCCGGGTTGCGGCCCGTAACCTGTTACGGCAAGGTCAACAAGGTCGTCGGCCTGGTAGCCGAAGGCAGCGGCCTGAACGCCCCTGTGGGGTCCGTGTGCCGTATTTTTCCGGACGGCGGGACGCGACGGGCGACGGGAATAGATGTCGAGGTTGTGGGGTTCCGCGACGGTTCCCTGCTGTTCATGCCTTACGGCGACCTGCGCGGGGTGCGGCCGGGCAGTCTGGTCGGCGTTGTCGGCCGTTCTCCCCTGTTTCCCGTCGGCCCGGATATGCGGGGCAAGGCGTTCGACCCCTTCGGCGCGCCCCTTGATCCCTCCTTTTCCGCGGAGCTTCCGGAATCCGTGCCCCTGTATGCCGATCCCCCCCCTCCCCTGTCCCGCCCGCGCATCACCGAGCCCCTGGACGTAGGGGTACGCGCGGTCAACGCCCTGCTCACTCTGGGCAAAGGGCAGCGCATGGGCATCATGGCCGGGTCCGGCGTCGGCAAATCCACGCTCATGGGCATGATGGCCCGCTATACGGAGGCGGACGTCAACGTCATCGGGCTGGTCGGCGAACGCGGACGCGAAGTTCTTGAATTCATGGAAAAAGATTTGGGCAGGGAAGGCATGGCGCGCTCCGTGCTGGTTGTGGCCACGTCCGACCGCTCGCCCCTGCTGCGCATGCGGGCGGCTTACGCGGCCACGGCCGTGGCCGAATACTTCCGGGACAGGGGGCAGAACGTCCTGTTCATGATGGATTCCGTGACGCGTTTTGCCATGGCCGCGCGCGAAATCGGTCTGGCCGTCGGCGAACCGCCGGCCTCCAAGGGCTACACGCCCTCCGTCTTCGCTCAGCTTCCCAAACTGCTGGAGCGCGCCGGACGCAGCGCAGCCGGGTCCATCACCGGCATCTACACGGTCCTGGTGGACGGCGACGATTTCACGGAGCCGGTCGCCGACGCCGTGCGCTCCATCCTCGACGGGCATATCGTGCTGACCCGCGAACTCGCGGACGAAGGACATTTTCCGGCCATAGACGTCTTGCGCAGCATAAGCCGCCTGCGCCCCGACCTGGTGCCGGACGGCGTCCTGCAGGACGGGCGCGTGGTCATTTCCAGGCTCGCCGCCTACAAGCGCGTGGAAGACATGATCAATATCGGGGCCTATGCCCGCGGTTCCAATCCGGAAATAGACAAGGCCATAGACACGCGCGCGCCCGCGAACGCCTTTTTGCGTCAGGACGTCGGCACCGCCTGTTCGCTGGAGGCCGGCTTCGCGCAATTGCATACGCTTGCGCTCCTGTAGTTTTCAGGGTATGCTGAGTTCTGTACGCCGGTCACGGCGGAGGCAGGGGCAGGCCGACAGGCTCCAAGAAGGCGGCAGGCCCCAAAAGATCCCAAGGCCGCTGGCCGTCCGTTCAGAGCCGCGCCGGCTCCGCTCCGCCTGCGTACAGCCGCAACACGGGCGGGGGCAGTGAAGACGCGGAACACGCTTGCTTCACACGACAATGGTGCACACAACAACGGGGATGCGCCCGCACAGTGGAGGTCCGGCCATGATACGCATGCTGACCGCATACACACGGGAAATCGACGACATCAAAAGGGCCGCGGCGGAAATCCTGGAGCAGTTGCAGCTTGACGAGCGGCTGCTTCGTTGTTCCGTCGGTCTTCTGGCATTTCACCCGGACTTTCTGGAAACAGGCGCCGTCAAGGCCGTAAGCGCGGCGCTCCCGTTTGACAGCATAGGCGGGACGACGTCCAATCTTGCCGTTCCCGGCGATCTGGGCGACCTCATACTGACCGTGACCGTGTTGACGAGCGACGACGTCGAGTTCAGGGCGGGCGCCGTCCTCCTTGATGACGACCCCGGCGCGTCCATACGGGAATCGTACGCGCGGCTCGTGCCGCATGCCGGGGAAAAGCCGGCCCTGCTGTTGACGGTCGCCCCGGTCATCGGCAACGTCGGAGGGGACGACGTCATTGAAGCCTTGAATGCTGCGTCCGGCGGAGTCCCCGTGTTCGGCTCCCTGGCCACCGCCCCCAATCCCTACCTCCACGGCACAGCGACTTGCATGAACGGCGCGCATCAGGAGAACCTGTTCACGCTCATTGCCGTATTCGGGGATGTCAATCCGCAATTTTACCATACCAGCATCCCGGATGACAGGGTGATACAGCAAAACGCCGTCATTACGCGGTCGGAAAAACACATGCTTCAGAGCATCAACGGTCTGAGCGCACTCGGCTATCTTGAATCCATAGGCTTGGCCGAGAACGGCAATATCGCCGCCGGCATCGCGTCCATTCCCTTCGTCCTGGGCCTGGACGACGGCACACGCTTGGTACGCGCCGCCAACCGGGCCACGAAGGAAGGATACATCAAGGCATACGGCAACGTCCCCCAAGGCGCATCAATAGGCTTTTCGGGCTGCAACGCCGGGTTCGTCCTCAACTCCGCAAAGGAACGCGTGGCTCGGCCGATTGCGGCTTCCGGCAGGGACTGTGCGCTGATTGTTTCCTGCGAAGCCCGTAAATGGACGCTCGGCACACGACCGACAGCGGAGATGCGGGAAGTGGTCGACTGCCTGGATACCCTGCTCCCCTACCGCATCATCTATGCCGGGGGAGAACTCTGCCCCGTAACAAACCGCGCCGGTCGGCTTGTCAACAGCTTCCAGAATTTTTCAATGATTGCCTGCGTACTGTAACATGTTGCAATGCACATCCGGCTCCTTCCGGAGGAATTTCCGATGACGGCCGCCACGCCGGACGAGTCGGCCGACATTGCGGCGCTCAAAATACAGATACGCAAGCTGCAGCGCGAAAACACCGCGCTGAAAAACTCCATGACGCTGGCGGATTCCTTTACCCAGGCCCAGACGCGTTTCTACGCCAATTTACAAACGGAGAAATCGCGGCAGGAAAAATACCTGAACATGCTGCTCAGCAACAGCATCAGCATTATCCTGCTGCTGGACAAAGAAGGAGGGGTCGCTTACTTCACGGCCCAGTTCCTTAAAATCGTCGGCATTGAGAACGGCGATACGCTCAAGGGCATGAAATTTCCCGACCTTGTCGAAATAACGCGGCAAAACGGGTTTTCGCTGGCGCCGATAACGGACCTGTTCACGCATGCCTATCGGGATAAAACTGTTGTTCGCGCCGAGGTTCCCCTCCATACCGGTGAAAAAAGTGAAGTAAGCGTGTTTTCCGTCTGCATAACGCCTTTGATGGACCAGGGAAACAATATTGAAGGCTTTATGCTGCTTCTGCACGATATTACCGAGCTGGCCACAGCCAAGGAAAAGGCTGAGCAGGCCAATATTGCCAAAAGCCTTTTTCTGGCCCGCATGAGCCATGAAATACGCACTCCCATGAATGCCGTCATGGGGCTCAGCGAATTGGCCGCCATGCACTACGGCAAGGCGCAATGCATGGAATACATCACCGGGATACAACAAGCCGGTGCAAATTTGCTGTCCATTATCAACGATATCCTTGATTTTTCCAAGATTGAATCGGGGCGGATGGAGATAGCGCCGACGCGTTAAGATACAGCTTCCCAGCTGAACGATATACTGATGATTATCAAGGTCCGTCTTGAAGACAAGCCTTTGTTGTTCGAGAGTGAGCTTGATGAGTCCATACCGGCCTCGCTCTTCGGCGATGAAATGCGTGTGCGTCAAATTTTGTTGAATCTTTTATCCAATGCCGTCAAATACACCCGGAAAGGATTTATCAAGTTTACGATTCAATGCGAATTGTTGTCTTCGGAGACGGCTAGGTTGACGTTCATTGTCGCCGACAGCGGCATCGGCATCAAGGCCGAGCATATGCCGCGTCTTTTCGGAGATTTTGTCCGCCTTGACCAAATGCACAACAGGGCCATTCAGGGCACCGGCCTGGGTCTGGCCATCGCGCGCAGCTTGTGCCGCGCCATGGGCGGCGATATACGCGTGACGAGCGAATACGGCGTGGGTTCGACCTTCACGGCGACCGTCATGCAGGAAGTCGCCGACCCCCGTCCCATGGGTTCTCTGAGCGGCAGAACGGCCGGCAAGGGCCGGGGTCGGGACATCCGTTTTACGGCTCCGGACGTTCGCGTGCTCATTGTCGACGATATGGACACCAATCTGATGGTGGCGGAAGGGCTGCTTGCGCCGTACAAGATGAAAACCGACGTCTGCCGGAGCGGAGAAGACGCGCTGACGTTGATTGAAGCGCATGCTTACGACCTTGTCCTCATGGATCACATGATGCCGGGCATGGACGGCATGGAAGCGACGCGCGTCATCAGGGCCATGCCCGAGGAGCGCTGCCGGACGGTGCCTGTTGTCGCGCTCACGGCCAACGCCGTCTCCGGCATGCGTGAAATGTTCCTGGCCAACGGCTTCAATGATTTTCTTTCCAAGCCCATAGAAGTGCCCAAGCTGGACGCATTGCTGAGACAATGGATTCCCGAAGCGAAACGTCGAAAAATGCCGTCGGCCGACGAGTACGGTTTGGAAGGGAACGGCTTCGGGAACGACGAGCGGCAAAGCGCGGAGGATGCCGAGCCGTCTTTTCCGGAAATCGCGGGCCTGCACACCGCCGCCGGGATTGCCCGGATCGGCGGGTCGCGACGCCGTTATCTGGACTTGCTGACGGTGTTCCGGCGGGACGCGCAAGCCGCCGCGCCGCTGCTTGCGCGCGAGCCGGACGCCGCGTCCCCGGAAGCTGCCGGGGGAGAGCGTCCCGCGCGGACTCCCGCGGAAGATTCCGGGCAAAGCCCGGACAGTTCCCTGCGCGCCTTCGTCACGCAGGTTCATGCGCTGAAAAGCGCTCTGGCCGCCGTCGGCGCGGACGACCTGTCACAGACGGCCGCCGTTCTGGAAAAGGCGGGCCGTGCGGGTGATATACCCGTGATCCGTGAGCATCTTGCGCCGTTTCGGGAAAAGCTTGCGGCCCTTACGGAGCGCATAGGCGAGGTTGTTGCGCATGCGTCGGTCGGGTCGCCCTCCGGGGACGGCGCGGAGGCGCGCGGGCAGGAAATCGACAACGACTTGTCGCGCCTGCAGAAGGCGTTGGAAACAAGGGACATCGACGCTGCGGATGCCGCTTTGGCGCGTCTGCAGGCCATGCCCTTGCCCGAAGCGCTGCGGGACGCCGTAGCCGCAACGGCCGACTGCGCCCTGGAGGCGGACTTCCAAAAAGCGGCGGACATCGTGAACGCCCTGCTTGCGCAGAAAGCGTGAGCGACGCGCCCGCCCCGTATTACCCTCCGGAGCGCAACAGGCAGGCAATCATCGAAAAATTGTGAAAAGCGTTGACCTGCCGGCCTTCGCGGTTTTTCACGGGGCACAGTTCGCCTGCCGCATAGGCGAACTGGTATGTGCACGACCGGTCCAGATACTTGGCCAGTTCATATATCTCCCCCGTCGTTCCCGAGCCGAGGGGCCATTTGCGTCCGTCGCAGGAGAAAATCAGCGCATCGGCGTTGCCGCGGGCCGCAACGGCGCGGGCTATGTCGTCGCGTGCGGATTGGAGTACATACGCGGCGCCGGCATCGGAAAAACCGATCTTCGCGCCTTGGGGGACGGAGCCGTATGTCAGAATGTCGCCTTCCTTCGTGACGCTGTGTGCGGAGCGCACCACACGGGAACCGTCGTCCAGGGTCAGGACGAAAGGAATGGAGCCTATGCCCGCGATGTTGCCCTGTTCCGCCAAACCTATGGACTCAAGATAGTCGAGCGGAACGAGGTTGTTGATGCTCTGAATCCTGTTGTTCACGGCTTTGGTGATGACGGACTTTTGATGTATGATCCTGCCGTCCGGTATGGTGGTCAGGTAAAATTCCGGGTTGACCTCGCCGAACAGGGCGACAAGCGTCAACAGACCCGCATGATGTTCGCCGTTGCAGCAGATTTCAATGCCGCTGCCGTCGGGCGTGGGAGTAAAAGGCAAGGACCCGAATACGGGAATGCCGCCGGAAACCGCGTCCAGGGCCGCGAGCAGGTCATCGCCCCCGAAGTCGGCCATGACCGGGGCCAACGTGAACAGCAGCGCCGGTTTTTCCGTGAAAGGCGGCGCGAGCCGCGCATACAGCCGCTGTATCGCGGCCAGCGGCTCATTCTCCGCGAGGCTGCAGGCGCCTGTCCGGAACTGGATATCGTCGCTCGTCAGTACGCTGACGGTCAGCATCAGGTCGCCCCCGGCCCCCGTGACCGCCGTAGCGGAAGCCGTGCCGCCGACGAAGTCGAAGGGGAGAGCTGCGCCGACGGCCCCGACGACGCCCGTTTCCATAAATTCCGGATGAAATGACGATATCCCGACGGAATGACGCAACAGGTGTTCTTCCAACTGTAGTTGCCGCATGATGTCGTCAACGGCGCCGTTGACGTCGTCAATTTCGCGGGTATGCGCTGTCAGCATGCGTATCATGGCGGATGCGTCCCGATGCCCGCAAGGTTTTTTCAGACGTTGCGGGATGTTGCCGGATTGTGGTTCGGGCGTGCCCGGCGGAAACGAATATACTTTTCCAATCATCCGCCGCCGCCGAAGGCGACGGTTCGACCGAAGCACGGTTCAGCCTGCGGGGCAATCCAATTCCAGTCCTATGGGACAGTGGTCGGAGCCGGGCACGGCGTCCTCGATCCAGGCGTTTTTCACCTTGTCTTTCAATTCTGCAGACACAAAAAAATAGTCTATGCGCCACCCCACGTTCCGCTCTCTCGCGCGGACGCGGTAGGACCACCACGTATAGCCTGCCGGCTTGTCGCCGTGTACCATGCGATAGGTATCCACATAACCCGCAGCCGTGAAACGGTCCATCCAGGCCCGTTCCACGGGCAGAAAGCCGGAAACATGCTCGTTTTCCGCCGGACGGGCAAGGTCGACGGGCTTGTGCGCCGTATTGAAGTCGCCGCATACGACGACGGGTTTGGAGCGGCGCAGTTCTTCCGCCATGCGCAAAAACGCTTCATAGTAGCCGAGCTTGTAGTTCAGGCGCTCTTCGTCTTTTTGTCCGTTGGGAAAATAGACGTTGAAAAAGTGGAAGGCGGGCAGTTCCAGATGGATGAGCCGGCCTTCGTCGCGGAAGGCCGGGTCCGGCAAATCATACTGTTCGGCCAGGGGCGCGATGCGCGAAAAGGCCGCAACGCCCGAATAGCCGCGTTTTTTGACGGCCGGCAGCCAGAAGACACGGTATCCTGCGGCCGTTCTGCAGGCTTCGGGCACATCCGTGAACTCGGCTTTGACCTCCTGCAGCCCGACAATGTCCGGCGCGGTGCGGGCGAACCAGGACCATGCCCCGCCGGCGCACAGGGCGCGGAAGCCGTTGACGTTCCATGAATAAAGACGCACAGCCCCGATGCTCCGGTGAAATGTCACGCCCGTACCGACGTAGCAGGCGTGAAGATCGCAACACAAAATCCGCGTTTATGCTCTTTCAGAGTCGACATGTTCTAACCGGCTTCAATAAAAGGTCCGTTGAAGGCGACGTCGATCACTTCCAGAAAAATTTTGCCCTTAGGCGCTTCCACAACGACTTCGTCGCCGCTTTCCCGGCCGAGCAGCGCCCGGCCCACGGGGGAAAAGACACTCACAGCGTGTTTTTCCCTGGGCACGAAGTCCGTTTCATCCGGTCCGACCAGCGTGTATTCGCGCTCCTGTCCCGTTTCCAGGTCCCTCAGGCGCACGGTGGCGCCGAAAGCTATGCGTTCGCCGCGCATCTGCTCCGGCTTGACCACGTTGTAGAGAGCCATGCGCGATTCCATGGAGTTTATTCTGGCCTCCAGCATGGCCTGCCTCTCCCGCGCGGCTTCGTAGCCCGCGTTTTCACTGAGGTCGCCTTCTTCTCTGGCGTCTTTGATGGCCTGTATGATTTCAGGCCGTTCCTTTTTGAGGCGCTCAAGTTCGCTGTATACACGCGCAAACCCCTGTTCGGAAACGGGAATGCTCTCCATATCGTGCCCCTCCAGACGACACAATTCGAGAATATCCTGCGGTTATTTTGGAGAAAACAAAATATCCGGAAGCCTGTCGGAGCTTCCGGATGCCCTTCGCGGGATGAAGCTTTGCGTACTTAGCCTATGCCGGCAGCAGGGTCAAGAGGCACGCGGCACGATGTCGGAGCAAGCGCATCGGCATTACAACATTGTGAAATATCATGTAAAATGCTTCTGTGCCGATGACCCTTCTCACGACCGCTCCGCGAAACTACGTCGTCAGCGGCAACAAGTGCGCCGTTGCTTCCGGCGCTTTTCCTTCTTGACTCGGGGCATACACTGCATATATGCAGACGCTTGTTAAGAGCCGTAATCTCTAGAGGTTCCGGCGCATTGCTTTTTGCTTTTTTTCGTCTGCGGAACGCCGGCATGTGAACGGGAGGCAATGCAGTGCTTTCGGCAACCGGACTGTTGCGTCTGCGCTTTTTATCCTGCGCCGCGCTCTCGGTCTTCCTTGCGCTCCCGCTTGCCGGCAGGCCGGCGCGGGCCGTTGCGGCGTCGCCGCACTTCGTCCGGCTTGAGTCCGGTCTGGAACTTGCGCAAGCTGTCGTCCGCGGCGGGCCGGACGGTCGCGAAGTTCTGTTCGTCATGCTGCGCATCGACCCCACGCTGCATGCCTTTACCCTGTGCATGGCGTCGGAAGCGGGCCGCGCGCTGTCATTGCCGGAGTGGAGCGCACAACGCGACCTGCGGGCCGGCATCAACGCCTCCATGTACCTGCCGGACGGAATCACCAGTACCGGGTACATGCGGAACGGGGAATCCGTCAACAACGAGAACGCCGGCCCGAGACTCGGGGCGTTTTTTGCGGCGGGACCGCATCGGCGCGGCAGGATTCCGCCCGCCGGTGCGGCGGGAGATACGACGGAGAACGCCGCAAAGCCGTGCCCGGGACAACCGGGCGGAGTCTGCGGGAGGCGTCGCGCTCCTCCGGCCGCGTTCCCGGCGGCCTGTATCTTGGAGCGCGATGCGCCCGGCATGCCGGAAATCCTTGAAGAGTACGCCGTGGTGGTGCAGAATTTCCGGTTCATGGACAAAGCGGGCAACGCGCTCTGGCCGGAGGGCGGCCGCGCCGCGGGCATGGCCGTCGTGGCCGAAGACGACGCGGGACGCATTCTCTTTGTTCTTTGCCGCGACGCCCTGACCGCCGAGCACTTTGCCGCCGCCCTGAAAGATTTTTCCCTCGCCCTGCGTACGGTTATGTATGTGGAAGGCGGGGCGCAGGCCGGCCTCTTCCTGCGCGTGGACAACGCCGGAGCGCCGGGTGAAGCGACCGGGGTTGCCGGAGCGCAGGAGGAAGCAACCGGGTTTGCCGGAGCGCCGGGGGACGCGACCGGGTTTGCCGGAGCATCGTCCTTTCCGGTGGCGGACGGGGTAGTGTATGTATGGAAAGGACGCAGTTCCCTGCTGAATGCCGACGGCGACCCGCAGGGCACCCTGCCGAATGTGCTTGCCGTGCAACGGCGCAGGTGACGCCGCGCCGGGGCGGAGTGTGAGGGATTCCGCTCTTGTGAACGAGGAATCAGACGGTAGTGGTCAGGATGTGTCCGCCGGTCATTTCCGGCACCATAATCGGATCCCATGCGAAGTAGCGCCCGAATTCTCCGTTAGGCTTGTTTTTCTGTCCGGCGTGCAGTTTAAGGGGACGCAGAGCAACCTGCCGCAACGCATTGCGGTATTCAAACATGTCTATGGACTGCTGCCTGTCGTCGAGCAGGGAGGTATAGGGACGCGCGAATCCGGAAGAATACAGCGTAAAGGTTGCAAAACGCGGTTCCGTTACGGGCTCGATGCGCTGCACGCTCCCGTACAGGCTTTGTATATGACCGCTATCGGCAGACATTGCCTGACTCCGTCTTTCGACCGGCAAGGCATGCATGACTCATCCGTATTTCCTTCTTGCGGCCGGCAAGGCATGTGCAGTTCATCCACCTCTCCCGGTGTCCGATTGCAAAAAAAGCTGCACGTTCTCCCTTCAAACGGGAGTAAAAACAGTGCGCAACTCTCTGACGTCGTTGTCGAGTTCGGCGCAGAGCATACAAAGACCCTCGGTGTTCAGCCCGATCTTCGTCCAGGCGACGGGCGGTTGCGGCGGTATAATCATCTCGCCGCTGGAGCCGTAACCCAGAGCTTGGGAGAGCATGTTCGCCGTCGGCAGAATCACGTCTTCGGCAGGGCAGTCCGGCGCGGGAACTTGATGATGCTTATGCACCCTTTGCACAAGTTCGTCGGGACAGTTCCACGAACGAAGCAGTTCCGCGCCCAGATCCTCATGGGTAAACCCCAGGGTTTCCATCTCCATGTCGCGCACGGGTATGTTTCTGCGCGCGGCCTCGGTCACGATGTACCGGGCATGGTCGGGAAGCTGCACGTAAATCAGCAGTCTGGCTATGTCGTGCAACAGGCCGGCGACGAAGAAACTTTCCGCGTCCTGAATGCCGGCCCTGGCGCAGAGCAGCCGGCAGGCCGCTCCGCAACTTATGGAATGCGACCAGTAGGACTGCATGTTCACAAGGCTGACGGGCAGCCCCTTGAATGCGGAAATCAGCGTGGCGCCCATGGCGAGCATGACCAGTTGCTTGGTGCCGACGATGAGCACGGCGCGCGAAATGCTGTCTATTTTGTAAGGCAGCCCGAAAAAGGGGCTGTTGACCAGCTTCAGGAGTTTGGCCGTCAAGGCCGGGTCCACGGCTATAACCTTGGACAGTTCTTCGGAATTGACGATAGGGTTGTTGATCATCCCGATGAGGCGGTGGAATATGGTCGGGAGCGTGCCGATGCGATGGCTGGTCGCCGTCAGTTTCTGCATGGAAACGTCGCGGGGACGTTCCGGGCCCGGCAACAGACCGCTGTGTCTGGGCCACGACGGTATGCGCGAGGGTTTGTCGTGGTAGACCTTGATCTGCCGTTCGACGGCAATATTGAAAAGCTCCGCGACCAGCGGGTCGTCGACATCCATCAGACGAAAACGTTCCGCCGTATAATCGACGATTTTTTCGATGCTGCGTTCATCAAGCGCGGGAATGCCGTCGCTCGACGCGTCGTGTGAGCGGGTATAGAAAAAGGGAGGCCGCACATCCGGGTCCGCGGCGGCGCCGCTGCGCGTCAGGCTCGCCGCCGGGGGGGGCGCGGTGCCGGCTTCCCGCGCGGCGGGGAAAAGCGAGATGCGCGTCAGACCGTTCCGGGCCAGAGTGTCCAGGTCTTCCTGCGTCAGGATCCGGCCGGGGGGGAACAAAAGAACGCCGTCCGCCCCGAAAACGGGCTGGCCGAGTTTTCTTCCTGCGCGTACCTGCTGTATATCCAGTTTTTCCATCATATTTTGTCAAGCTTAGCAGTCCGGTCGATGTGATGCAACCGAAATTTTCCGGCAGAAAGCGGCGACGTTGAAGAGGCTGTAAACACGATACGACGTCACTGCAGATTTTTCTTGACCGGGCCGGCGGCGGCGGTGACCGTCTTTTCGAGGTTCTTCCTCAGCTTCTTCTCCCGGATCAAATCCTCCCGCATGCGGTCCAAAAGCTCCTGGGCGGTCTGCACGTTGCCGTACAGCCGGTTCAGCATGAAAAAAGCCCCGCCTTCCAGGTATTCGTCGTTCCCGACCCCGCCCTGCCAGGGACTGCCCCCCATGGACAGCCATCGGCAGTAATCCCGGTGCCATTCCGGAAAAGAACAGCGGGTCAGCCCGTCATCCCAAAGCTTGTACGCTCCGAAGGCATGCACCACTGCGGCGGTCTGCGCCGCGGGATTACGCGGGTGGGCGTTGAAACGCTCATAAGGAAGCAGGGAGAACAGGTGCGGATCGGTCCTGCGCAACTGTTGCGCCAGCATGTTCAAGACCGCTTGGTCGGGATAGCGCAAATAGGGCGC
>JAITEY010000049.1 GCA_031281815.1 Desulfovibrio sp.
CGCGTTCTGGCCATGCTCGGCGCCAATCTGGTGTTGACGCCGGGGGCCGAGGGCATGCCCGGCGCCATCAGAAAAGCTGAAGAAATCGCGAGCACGGAACCGGACCGTTATTTCATCCCGCAACAGTTCAAAAATCCGGCCAACCCGGCCATACACGAGAAAACCACAGGGCCGGAAATCTGGAACGACACGGACGGCGGGGTCGATGTCGTCATCGCCGGAGTCGGGACAGGAGGCACCTTGAGCGGCGTTTCCCGCTACATAAAAAAAACCAAAAACAAGGCCGTCGTCTCGGTAGCTGTGGAACCCCAGACCAGTCCGGTCATCAGCCAGCACTTGGCGGGCAAACCCCTGCAGCCCGGTCCGCACAAAATCCAGGGCATAGGCGCGGGCTTCATACCCGACACACTGGACCTCAGCGTGGTGGACAAAGTGGAACAGATCGGCAACGAGGACGCCGTGGAATTCGCCAGAAGGCTTGCCCGTGAGGAAGGCATACTTGCGGGCATATCTTCGGGCGCGGCCGCGGCAGCCGCAGCCCGGCTCGCCGCCTTGCCGGAGTTCGCGGGCAAACTCTTCGTCGTCGTCCTGCCTGATGCGGGCGAGCGCTATCTGTCCTCCGTGTTGTACGAAGGCATAGGCTGAACACGAAGGCCGGCGAGACAGTTGCGGTCTCTCCGGTACAAGGTGAAGGGAGTCGGCCTGAGCAAGTGCAAGCCGATTCCCTTCATCGGGGATGCGCACACGCAAAGTTGAAACGTTGCGGCCCCAGCTTCTATGGAGTGTGGGACTGCGTTCCGAATAATCCGCCTCGGCTGAGATACGCAGCCCAAAAGGCCGGCCAAAGGCGCAGCAGGCCGGAGGCGGCCGCGAATCTGTGGCTGCGCATGTTCTTTTCGGCTGCGGTCATCTGCGCTGCGGTCAGTCCGCTTGTCGGATCCACAAACACCGGGTCGTAGCCGAAGCCGTTGTTTCCGGACGCCCGTTCGGCGATCACGCCTTCCCACGTCCCTTCCGCGGTAATGCTTTCCACGCCCGGCGCGCAGGCAGCAATGACGCAACGGAAGCGCGCCCTGCGCTTTGCCCCGTGCATCTCTCTGAGATCGCGCAGTAATTTTTCCACATTGGCCGTATCCGGGGCGTCCTTGCCGTCAACCGACGCGTAGCGGGCGGATCGTATGCCCGGCGCGCCGCCGAGACCTTCAACTTCCAAGCCGGAATCGTCGGCAACGGCCGGCAGTCCCGTCGCATCGCAGGCCGCACGGGCCTTGAGCAAAGCGTTTTCCGCAAAGGAGGTGCCGTCTTCTTCAAGGACGCCCAAGGAGGGGAAAGCATCCAGACCCGCCGTCGACACGCCGAAAGGCGCGAGCAAAAACTCCATCTCCCGTATTTTCCCCTTGTTGCGCGTGGCGAGAACCACAGATGCGGCGGGAATGTTCACAACACATCCTCAAGGCACGTATGTTTCGGGCAAAGCATCGTCGCACCGCCGTCACTGCGACCCCGCCGCGGCGGCGGCATGGGCATGAGGCCTCTCGCTCAAGGAGGCGGCAACCGGCAGCATGATGCTCACGCAGGTTCCGCGCCCGCGTACGCTTTCAAGGGAAATACTGCCCTTCATCTCCTCTATCACCTTGCGGGCCATAGCCAGCCCCAGACCCGCTCCGCTCTGCTTTGTGGTGAAAAAGGGGTTGAAGACATGCGGGAGTTTGTCTTCCGGTATGCCGACGCCTGTGTCGGACACGTCGATTTGCACGTAATCCTGGTTGCGCTTCAGGCTCAAGGTGAGTATTCCGCCGTCCGGCATGGCTTCAAGGGCGTTTTTCACGATGTTGATCAGGCTTTGCTTGAGATTTTCGGCATTGCCTCCGGCTCGAGGAAGCTGCGGTTCCACTTCCAGAATCACGTTTATATTTCGTTCGCTGCAACCCAAGGTCAGTAGTTCGATGGTCTGTCGCGCCGTCGTCGCAGCGTCGAAAGCGGCAATAGGCTGCAGGGTCGGCCGGGCGAAATTGAGCATATTGGTCAGGATGACGTCCAGCCGGCGGGATTCGTCATAAATAATGCGTGCCTTTTCTCTGGCCAAGTCGTTCAATGAAGCGTTGCGCAGCAGGGCATTCGCAAAACCGCCGATGGAGAACAGGGGATTGCGTATCTCGTGGGCCATGTACATGCACAGTTCGCCGATAACAGCCATTTTTTCCGTTTGTCGGTGATGTTTTTCAAGCTGTTGTTCGGCGGTCACATCGCGGCCGACGTACAAAAAAATATCCGCATCTCCCGCGGCATCAAGAACGGGATAACATACGCCCCTGATATAGCGCACCCGTCCGTCGTTCAGCATGCGCGTGTATACATGCGCCGCCCGTTTGCCGGTCCGTTTCGCCTCCATAAAAGAGCAAATTTCGACGTTTGCGCAGCACAGTTGCGTTGTCGGGGCCATGTCCCGACATTTTTTCCCGATGACGTCGCGAAGCTCCAATCCTCGGCTTTCCAACGCCTGTCTGCCCATATCAAGGATCACGCCGTCGGAATTCAGGACAATGATATCCCCTTCGAGTTGATCCATGAGCAATGAGGCCAACCTGCCTCCTCTGAGCGGAACCTCCCCCGGAAGGTTGCCCGCCGGATTTTGCACAACCATTGCGCCCTCACTTGTTTGCGCGCGGGTTTGCAGCCGTCCTTACGGTACAATGGAAACAGCTTACGCGAAATACACGGGAAGTACAACACAGGAGAGCGCAGGAGAGTGCCGGCGGCAAAACAGTCCGTGCAAAACAGTCCGTTGCGCTTGCGGCAGCAAGCTGCTAATGGTTGGAAAACGTTATAAACCGGCAATTCTCCGGGCCATGGCGGAGCACAACTGCGTCCGGAGATTGTGTTTTGCTCGGCAGCGGCGGGAACACGGCTGCGCATGCTTCCCGTCGTGCCTGTTGGTCTTGGGACTGCTGAACACGGCGGTAGAATGCGCCGGTATCCTTGTGTCCGAAGAGATACCTCCGCTGGTTGAAAAAGCCGAAGACTTCGGCTCCGGGCTCCGCTGCGGTGTTCACGGCGCTCAACGCCCACGGAGCCATGTGGGTTGCGGCGCTTCTCCTCCTGTAGAGAATATTTTCCCTTATGAGATATTGAATGTCGCCGACATATTACTTGGGCTTGTGCGCCGTAGCCAAAGACGAAACGCCGTTCCTCCGCGAATGGGCAGGCTATCATCATTTTATCGGGTTTGAAAAAATATATGTATACGACAATGAGAGTGCGACGCCGGTACGCGATACCCTTGCCGAATTTTATGACCTCGGCGTCTGCGATACTTACACGCTGCAAGGGGAAGCCGTGCAGCTTACAGCGTACAATCACTGTTTACGATACCACGGCAACGAATTCGAATGGCTGGCTTTTTTTGATCTCGACGAATTTCTTTGCCTCAAACAGGATGATGATGCCCGGGTTCTGCTCAGGAATTATGAAAAGTACTCGGCACTCTCCATAAATTGGGACACCTTCGGCTCATCCGGGCACATCAATCTGCCGAAGGGACTTGTCATCAAAAATTTTACACAAAGCTTGGGCTATAATGAAAACTGCAAGTGTATAGTGCGCCCGGCCAAGGTAACAATGCCGTTCACAGCCCACCATTTCATCTATACCGACGGCATTGCCGTTAATGCCGATTATATGCCGGCATACGGCGCGTATGCCCCTCTTGCCGTGGATAAGGTATGCCTGAACCATTACCAGTTTCGTTCCCAGTATAATTTTGAACAAAAAATCCACAGAGGCGATGCCACATACGGAAAATACAATCCTCGCTCGCTTGAAGGCTTCTACCAGCAAGCTTATGCAGCAACGGAGGAACATGCCGATATGCTGCCGCTGGTTGATATAATTGAATCCATGTCGGCAAACAATACATGGCGCCAAAAGCATAATATTGTTTTTCTCGACATTATCGATAAATCACTGGTCGAAATTTTGACGCTCATCAATACATGTATTGCGGCTGGAAATCTTGCAACAGCGGAAGTTATCTTCTCTTTGGCATACAATATATTCAAGGAAGACATAAATTTTATGCTTCTGGGCATATCTTTGCTGTGCAAAGCAGGAAAATTTTCACGCGCCTTGGCCGTTGCCGAAGAAGCGACGCAACGCCTGCCGTCGCCGCCCGCTTACATCGCACTGTTCGAATGCCTGCTCTCGGCGGGTAGACACAAAGAAAGCCGTACCGTCAGGAATTTTTTGAAATTTATCGTGCGCTATGAAGAAGACGCGGGGAATAAACATATCCTTGAAGAAGCGCTGAAAAAGCATGCGTGAAGCGCGCGCCTTTTACGCATGCAAGGTCCGCACAGCTCCGGCCGAGCGACAAGCAACGGCAACGGGCGATACCGCGTCGGCGCAAGGCGGCGCTTCACGTCCGGGCGCCCGGCTACGGACCGCCGGAAGACTTTTCCACGTGCAGCATAATCCCTTCCGCGCCGATTATCTTCACCCTGTCGCCTGTCCTGAGAGGCTCGTCGCATTCGTAGGGCCAGGAAGAGTCCCCTATGCGGACCCGACCTTTCAAGCCGTTGCCGTCTTCCTTCACTACGGCCTCTGTCCCTATGAGTCTGCCGGCGCGCTCGTTCAACGCCGCTTCGGGGCGTTCCCCGGCCCGGTGATGCCGGATGAAACGCCGCCAGACAAATGTCGCGGGAAACAGGAGAACGGCAAAAATCAACAGGCTCCACAGCCAAGGCAGGTCGGGCCGCACAAGGGCGATCAACGCCGGGATGAACGCCGCCGAGGAAATACAGAGAAAAAAGGCGGAACCGCCGGCAAGCAGTTCCAAGGCAAGCAACAGACCTCCCGCACACAACCAGACCCAAAAAGGACCGGCGTTCAACAGCAGGTCAAGCATGCTTGCCGCCCTTGTGCGCGGCATGCAGCATTTCCGCGACTCCGGCCACCGACCCCATCAACCCGGCGGCGTCTATAGGCACCATCAGCACCTTGCTGCTGCCCGAAGTCCCTATGGTCTGCAGGGCTTCTGTGTATTTCAGGGCGGTAAAATACTGCACGGCGGCAATATCACCCTTGGCAATAGCCTCGGAAACTACCCCTGTTGCCTTAGCTTCGGCCTCAGCGGCGCGTTCGCGCGCCTCGGCCCGCAGGATTTCCGCCTGTTTGCGCCCTTCCGCCTCACGAATCTCGGCCTCTTTTTTTCCTTCCGCCACCAGAACGGCGGCGACCTTTTCGCCTTCGGCTTCCAGAATCTTCGCTCTTTTCATGCGTTCCGCCTTCATCTGGGCGTCCATGGCCGCGACCAGATCCTGCGGAGGACGTACATCCCGGATCTCTATACGCGTCACCTTTACTCCCCACGGATTCGTGGCAAGATCGATAACCTGAAGCAATTTCTCATTAATCTGCTCGCGCTTGGACAGCATCTCGTCGAGCTCCATTTCTCCGAGCACCGTGCGGATGTTGGTCATGGTCAAGTTGAGCATGGCGTGAATCAGGTTGCTGACTTCATAGGCCGCTCGGGAAGGATCCACG
>JAITEY010000087.1 GCA_031281815.1 Desulfovibrio sp.
CGCGCGGCACAAGGGCGGAAAGCTCCCGCACGGCGGACAGGGCGGGAACGCAGCACCCGTGCGGCGGCGCATTGACGACGGTGACGCTCCGGAACCGGTACAGACGGTAATCGGCTACGGTCAGGACGCGCTCCTTCGGCACGCCGAGCAGGGCAAAAGTCTCGGCCTGGTACGGAAAGTCGTCGTCCACGCAGAACAGCTTGTCCCGCCGCGCCGGCCAGAGCAGCATGCGCCCGACCAGTTCCACAAACCACGGGTAATAACCGCTCGCATGCCATGTGTTCAGGGCGACGGCGTCCTCATTGATGACGACCGGCCTGCGCGTACGGATGTCCTTGTTGTTCCTGTAGAGGTCGTTGAATCCGGCGGGCGTGTCCGCGATAAAACGGCGCTCGCGGTCCAGCGCGAAGGTTCTGAAGCAGTGGCCGTCCGGAAAGGTATACGCGCACAATGCAGGGATATGCCTTTCCGGCGCGCTGAAGCGCGCCGGCAGGTCCGCGTCGACGCTTTTGACGCGGAACGCGGGCGCATGGGACGGGCCGTGGACTACCGCGCGCGTTGCCGCGCCTTCCCGGCACGCCTCGGCCGCCGTTATGCGGACATCGTTGAGAACTTCCGGAAACAGGGCGGCGCGCAGGGCTTCTATGCAGCGCCGCTGCGGGCGTTTTCCCGGCACGAGGTTGCGGATTGACTTGTGCAGAAATTCGTAGACGGCAACGCTGTCCATACTCACAGTACCGGGCAACACCTCTTTTTGCGCCTCCGGCGTCGGCCTGAGCAGGCGCAAGGCCGAACATTGCAACATTTCCAGGGGCTCCGCCCCTTGACCCCACCGGGGGAAATGATTTCCCCCGGACCCCCTCATAAGGGACAAAGCGAAAATTGATGTGTTACATATAAGACAATTTATTCCTCCCGCAAGGCAACGGCTGACTTCTCATGACTGCAGCAGCAACTCCACAGCCTCCCTTACTTTCTCTACAGCAACATAAAAATTCGCGTTCCTGTCGCCGGTTACGGATGTCGTGCCTTTCAGAACGTGATGTTCATTCTTCAGAAACTGCGAAACGCCGACATAGCTGTTTTCGGCAAGGGCGGGCGGGAAAATTTCCAAAAAGCGCACCTCGGGTTTGCAGAACACCAGATTCGTCGCGGCCGCGCCGTGCGTGCAGACAATGTAATCCGCGTTGCGGGCAAGCCGTATCTTCATGTCCACGGGATACTCGGCGCAGAGAATTTTCCGGAATCCGTATTCGCCGAGCAGCGCGAGCAACGCGCCTTCGTTCTGCACATCGCGGGTCTTTATATCGCCGCGTCCCACATAGAGACGCCTGGGCAAATCATCCTCGAAAGCCTCGCGCGGCATACGGTCGGCAAGCTCGCGCAGGGCGGAAAAAGCGGGACCGCAACACCCGTACCCGTACGCCGGCGCATTGACGACGGTAAGGCTCCGGAACCGGTACAGGCGGTAGTCGGCAACGGTCAGGACGCGCTCTTTCGGCACACCGAGCAGGGCAAAGGTTTCGGCTTGGTACGGCAGGCTGTCGTCCACGCAGAGCAGCTTGTCCCGCCAGCCCGGACAGAGCAGCATGCGCCCGATCAATTCCATGAACCATGCGTAGTAGCCGGGCGAGTGCCATGTGTTCAGGGCCAGAGCGTCCTCATCAATGAAGACCGGCGTGCGCGTGCGGATATCTTTATTGCTCCTGTAGAGGTCGTTGTCGAACGAGGCGGACGTGTCCGCGATAAAACGGCGCTCGCGGTCCAGCGCGAAAGTTCTGAAGCAGTGGCCGTCCGGAAAGGTATACGCATACAATTCAGGGAGATGCGCTTCCGACACGTTGAAGCGCTCCGGCAGCTCCGGATCGAGGCTTTTAACGCGGAACGCCGGCTCGCCGGACGGGCCGTGGACGACCGTGCGCGTTGCCGTGCCTTCCCGGAACGCGTCGGCCGCCGTGATGCGGACATCGTTGAGCACTTCCGGAAACAGGGCGGCGCGCAGGGCTTCTATGCAGCGCCGCTGCAGGCGTTTTCCCGGCACGACGTTGCGGATCGTCTTGTGGAGAAATTCGTAGACGGCAAGGCTGTCCATACTCATATGAGCGTTCCTCTCCCGGAGCGTTGCCCGGTAGCGCGGTTGTGCGGCGTCGTTCGACGCGGAAGCGCCCCGTGCCGCGGGTACGCCGCTTCATCGTTTTTCAAGGTGCGCAATCACGTTGGCGAGTCCGCACTTCTGCAGGCCCTTGTACACGGCGAGATCGCTCCAGTGACGCGACTCAAGCCAGCGTTCCAGGGGGATATGGTACGCAAAGGGCGCGGCAACGGCGGTGTGGCTTATGCTGAAGCGCGTGAAAAATCCGGCTTCTTCCGCCTGCCGCCTCAGCGAAGCGTACGACGGAAGACCGACGTGCCCCGGTCCCTGTTGGCGGATATTGCGCCGGTGCGGCGCCCTGATGATGTATACCCCGCCGGGAGAGAGCGCCTGGAAAACCGAGGCGAGATGCGCGCTTTGACTCCGGGGAGGCAGGTGCTCGTAAAAATCCGTGGACAGGGCGAGGTCGAAGCCCGACAGCGTGACGGCGCAGGCGTCCATCCTGACGAACGCGACGCTGTCGACGCCGAGCCGGGCGGCGAGGCGTTCTCCGGCGTCCATGTCGCTCTGCTGCAGGTCGATGCCGGTCACAGCCATGCCTCTGACGGCGAGAAATATCGCCAACGCTCCGCGCCCGCATCCTATGTCGAGGACGCGGGACGGCCTCCGTTTCAGGACGGCGTTCACAACCGGCGCGAGTTTGTTGCTGCGCCCCCGGCTCAACAGGGTTATCAGGACATCGTGCAGACGTTTCGCTTCCGCCGGGTCGACACTGCCGCGGTCGTCGCGCACCCGTTGCGCTGTTTCGTCATCATTATGCTGCATCATGACTTCCTGTCGACTCGGTAAGGTTGGAGCCGGCGAACGTGCGGCCGAAGCCTCTTGACACGCCGGCCGGGAATGCGTAGTGTATCGGTCAGGTTGGGCCGGAAGGCGCCTCAACGCCCCCGGCCCCGGCAAGTCCCCCGGATTAATGGTATCCAGGTTTCCCGCCCCTGACTGGAAATGGCGTTCCTTCAGGGGCAAACCTGTTTAGACGTTTAGAAAACGCATAATCAGGGCCGCGATGACAGCCGCTATAACAGCGGCGGCCACATTCGCAAGGAACTTCGCCATGAGCGTATCCTCCTTTCGGAGGACTTGCCTGCGGCTTTCCTACCCTGTCTGTCGAAATCCGGCAAGAGGGGCTTGACACGCCGGCCGGGAATGCGTAAGGTACTTGTCAGGTTGGGCCGGAAGGCGCGTCAACGCCCCCGGCCCCGGCAAGTCCCCCGGATTAATGGTATCCAGGTTTCCCGCCCCTGACTGGAATGGCAATTCCTTCAGGGGCAAACCTGTTTAGACGTTCATAAAACGCATAATCAGGGCCGCTATGACGGCCGCTATAACAGCGGCGGCCACATTCGCAAGGAACTTCGCCATGAGCGTATCCTCCTTTCGGAGGACTTGCCTGCGGCGTTCCTACCCTGTCTGTTGAAATCCGGCAAGAGGGGCTTGACACGCCGGCCGCAACGCGTCGCTGTGCACGGCAAGCCAGATGCAAGGCGCGCTCGCCCGCAGAACACGGTGCCGGACATGCTTGGGCAGGAAAATGCATGATCCCCGGACCAGCACCGCTTCCCGCCCGTCCGCGAACCCCAGGGTCGCTTCGCCCTCCAAAACCGCCACCCACTCGTCCTGCGCCTGGTCGTACCAGACGGCGTCGGCTCCCGTATCGTCCAGGGTGACGATACGCTCCAAACGCAACCCGCCCGCGCCCGTCAACAGCGTTTCGGCAAACTCCCGCCCCGCGCCCGCCGCAGCCGGCGGAAGCTCCAAAAGATTGTTCACGCCGCTCCGCACTACCGCCTCCGTTCCGCTTTGCCCGCATGCGCGAGAATTCCCCGGCTTCTCCCCGCGCCCCGACCCGCGTCCGGGGAATGACCCCCACGGACCCGCGTATCATGCACAGAAAAAAACCCTCGGTTGGGGGGAGCCGAGGGTTTTCACGTGAAGTAGACCTTCACATAATCCGGTAAAAGGAGGGACCGGATTTTTTGGGATAACCGACATTACCTTGGGGGGAGGTTGGTGTACGTTAGGGGGGAACGCTCACCGCATCGGTCACTTTAAAGAATGCAAAGGCCGTGCCGGCTCGGCAAACACGTCGCCCTTGTTCAGCCTGTCACGGTATTACAGCATGATACGTAAAATACGCGCACCCGCGCTTGTCCGTCGTCCGGCAACGACCTGTGCTTGTCCGCGCACATATGAGCGTTTTCGCTCACAGACGTTCGTTTCCGCACGGGCACCTCGGGGGGCAGACGTTTCATGCGCAGAAAAGACGGCGGCGCGGTGTTCCTGAAGAACGCCGCGCCGCAAGACGCCATGCCCGGAAACCGCAGTCCGTTACAGCCCCTTTGCCGCCAGGAACTGTACAAGATCGGCCACGCGGTTGGAATAGCCCCATTCATTGTCGTACCAGGAAACCAGCTTGGCCGTCACGGCATCGGCCATGGTGCAGTATTCCGCGTCCACAATCGAGGAGTGCGTGTTGCCCTTGAAGTCCATGGACACAAGAGGCAACTCGTTGTAGGCCAGAATGCCTTTGAGCGGTCCCTCGGCGGCTTCTTTCAGCGCCTTGCGCAGCCCCTCGGTGTCCGTCGGCTTTTCCAAAACGGCCGTGAAATCCACGATGGACACCGTCGGCGTGGGTACGCGCAACGCGTAGCCGGAAAAACGCCCCTTCAGGGCCGGGATGACCAGGGCCACAGCCTTGGCCGCGCCGGTGGACGTGGGAATGATGTTCAACGCCGCCGCCCTGGCCCGGCGCAGGTCCTTGTGCGGCAAATCCAGAATGCGCTGGTCGTTGGTGTACGAATGGACGGTGCACATGACGCCGACCTTGATGCCGAAGGCGTTATGCACGACGTGGGCCACAGGCGCGAGGCAGTTCGTGGTGCAGGAGGCGTTGGAGATGATGTTGTGCTTTTTGGGGTCATAGGCGTCCTGGTTGACGCCGAGCACGACGGTAATATCCTCTCCCTTGGCCGGGGCGGTGATGATGACCTTTTTCGCGCCGCAGGCGCGGTGCACCTCGGCGTCCGCCGCATTGGTGAACACGCCGGTGGATTCAACAACAACGTCCACGCCCAGTTCACCCCAAGGCAGTTTCTTGGGGTCGCGCTCGGCCAGGCTTTTCAGGGTCCAGCCCCCCGCCTTCACCGTGTCGCCGTCCACAGCGGCGTCAAAGGGCGCACGCCCGTAGCTGCTGTCATACTCCAAAAGTTGAAAGTTGATGCGGGCGTCAAAAAGGTCGTTGACCGCGACCACGTCGACCGTGTCCGCGTATTTTTCGTGCAAAGCCCGGAAAACCAGCCTGCCTATGCGTCCGAAGCCGTTGACGGCAACGCGTGTTTTGCTCATGTGGAGTTCCTCACGGCCGGATGGTACTGTATGTCCGCTCTTCCTCCCTCCGGATTGGGAAGGAAACGCCCCGATAGTATAGAGCCGTCGCGCCGCAAAAGCAAAAGAATTTTTTGAAGACGCCGCAAAATTCTTCCCGCGCTCGGTTCGGGACGGGCGCCCGGAGCGATTGCCGCATGCGAGATTCGCGCTTGACGCCCGGCAAAGCCCGGCATACCCTACCTGCGACCCGTAGCACCTTACAGCCGCTATACGCCGTATCGGCGTTCCGGAGCCGGATGATGCAGCGCATGCTGGAAAAAATGGCGCAGAAACTCAACGAATACGACGAGGCGTCGCTCATGCAGTTGTGGCAGCATTACGCCGCGACCGTGCAGGACTTCGAGCCGAGCCGGCGCTGGGAAGAAGCCGCCCTGGCCCTCTGCCTCATCCAGGCCGTGCACTGGAAAAATCAGCTTTTCAATTACAACCTTGCCTTGACGGCCGAGCCGGCGGACATGCATGATATGCCCCCCGTGCCGGACTTTACGCATATACACAAAAAACAGGGCGGGGAACAAAGCGCCGGGGCCGAACCGCCCAAAGCCACGGTGCTGGCTTTCCCTCCCCGACCGGAGCGCAAAAAAACCTGATGCCTGCCGGCAACGCGCAACTACCCGCACAAGCAGACATTGCGGAACCTGCAAGGTTTTGCGCCGCCGGAGACGACGCGGGCAGGCCGAAACATCCCGCCGGATGAGGAGCGTATGGCAAATATCGTGATTATCGGCGCCCAATGGGGCGACGAAGGCAAGGGTAAAATCGTGGATATGCTGGCCCCCGGCATGGACGCCGTCGTGCGCTTCCAGGGCGGGCACAACGCCGGCCATACGGTGTCCGTCGGCGGCAGGGCTTACAAACTCAAACTCATCCCTTCCGGCATCCTGCACAAGGACAAAACCTGCCTTGTGGGCAACGGCGTGGTGCTGGACCCCCGCGAGTTCTGCGCGGAAACGGACGCCCTGACTGCCGAAGGACTGGACCTCGGGCCGGACCGGCTGAAAATTTCCCGCAAATGCCACCTTATCCTGCCCTATCACCAGGCGCTCGACCAAGCCCGCGAGGCGTCCAAAGGCGACGATAAAATCGGCACCACCGGGCGCGGCATAGGCCCCTGCTATGAAGACAAAGCCGCGCGCGCCGGCATCAGAGCCTGCGACCTTGAAGACTTCGACCTCCTGAGCCGCAAGATACGCTCGGCGCTTAAAGAAAAAAACGCCTTGCTCGCCGGCCTGTACGGGCAAAAAGCCCTTGATCCGGAAGCGCTGCTCGCGGAACTCAAACCCGTCGCCGCGCGCCTCATTCCCTACCTGACCGATGTTTCCGAAGAATTGACCCGCATCGAGGCCCGCGGGGGACGCATCATGTTCGAAGGCGCCCAGGGCGTGCATCTGGACATCGACCACGGCACCTACCCCTTCGTGACCTCCTCCAACACCGTGGCGGGCAACGCCGCGGCGGGCGGAGGCATTGCCCCCTCGCGCCTGCACAGGGTCATCGGCGTCGCCAAAGCCTACACCACCCGCGTCGGCTCCGGAGCCTTTCCCACGGAATTGACCGAGGAAACCGGGCGGTACATTCAGGAAAAAGGCAATGAATTCGGCACGGTCACAGGACGCAGACGGCGCTGCGGCTGGCTGGACGCCGTGGTCCTGCGCGAATCCGTGCGCCTCTGCGGCGTGAACGATTTCGCCCTGACCAAGCTGGACGTGCTCTCCGGTCTGCCTGAAGTGAAAATATGCACGGAGTACGCCTACCGCGGCCGGCGCATCCTCTATCCTCCGCAAGCCGAAAGAGGTCTCGCGGAAGTCGAACCCGTGTACGAAAGCCTGCCCGGCTGGCAGGAAGACCTGAGCGCCGCGCGCGCTTTTTCCGATCTGCCGGAAGCGGCGCGCAACTATGTCGCACGCCTGGAAGCGCTGACGGGCGTGCCCGTCGGCATAGTCTCCGTGGGCGCAAACCGCGAACAAACCGTCATGCGGCGTTTGCATTCCCATCCGGCGCCGTCCGCCGGATGACTCCACCCCGGCGGAGAAATCCGACCGGCATGCCCCTCCCTGAAGGGAGGACTTATCGGAACGGTATGCGCGGCTTTGCCGGGCATCACATGAGAATCCCTGAAGGAGAGGCTTCCGGCCATAGGGGAATGTTTGATGAAGAATGAGCCGTATGACAAAGGGCCGGCCTCGCCGGCAGCCCGCGCCAGACTGGGCAGGGATGAAGTCAACGCACTGCCGCTTTTCCGCTACAGCGGCAAAATCAGCCTGGTGCGCACGGACGCGGACGCGGCATACGCGCTCTCGCGCCTCGGCCGCGCCCCCGTGCTGGGCTTCGACACGGAAACGCGCCCCAGCTTTTTTCGGGGCGTGAGCTATCTCCCTTCCCTGGTGCAACTTGCCCTTGAGGACGAAGTTTTCCTCTTCCACTTCAAATGGCGGCCCCTGAACCCCGACCTGCTGTCCCTTTTTGAAAACCCCGCCGTCATCAAAACGGGCGTGGCCGTCCACGACGACATGCGCTTCCTGTGCGCCGTCCGCCCCTTCCGGCCCGTATCCGTCATAGACCTCGGCGAAGTGGCCCGCCTGAACAACATAGAAAACCGGGGCCTGCGCGGACTGGCCGCCCTCTTCCTGGGTCTGCGCGTTTCCAAAACGGAACACTGCTCCAACTGGGGACACGGCGAACTCTCCCCCCGCCAGATCAGCTACGCCGCAACCGACGCCTGGATCAGCCGCGCCCTCTATCTCAAAATGCGCGAGGCCGGCCTGGATTTTTCAGGCGAAGAAAACCGCGAAGAACGTATCCCCCCGGACGACAACGAACGCCGCCGCCGCCGCTTCAGGGCACGCAGAATCGTTCGCGTCTCCCTCAGCGGCGCCCGTAAACCGGAAAATCCGGAAACCTGAAACTGGACGCAGGGGGCAGGGGGCGCATATTTGGGGCTCCGCCCCAAGCCCCGCGAGGGGCGCTGCCCCTCGACCCCGCCGGGGGAAATGATTTCCCCCGGACCCCCTCATCCGTCCCTCACGTTGTT
>JAITEY010000112.1 GCA_031281815.1 Desulfovibrio sp.
CAGGTGTTGCTCGGCACGAGCCTTTGGGAACAGGGGCTTTCCGCGGGCGGCTTTGTCGGCACCCAGTATTACGGGCTGGCCGTCTTCCCCGGCCTGTGGAACGCCGCGCGTCCGACCCCGGCCGGTGAACGGCTGCAGGCGCGTCTCTCGGCGGCAGGCAAAGCTGGCGCGGATTTCTGGTCCGCCCTGGGCTATGATTTCGCCCGCCTGTCCGCCGGACTCCATATCGCCGACGCCTCCCCCAAGACCGTGAACGACGCTCTGCAGTCGGTAACATTGGACTGGAGCATAGCCCCCGTCAGTTGGAACGGCGGCATCGCCTCGCAGCGCATGCACTTGTTTACGCCCGTCGCCGGGGGCTTCGCCCCGGTGGACGAGAGCGCCTTCCGCGCTGCGTACGAAGAGGCTTGGCGCTGACCGCCGCATCGGCCCTGCGCATGCCGATGCCGCATCCCCGGCACGGCGCTTGCGCTTCGGGCAGGGCATGACCTATGCCGGCATTGAGCTTGACCGTCCTCATGACCGTGCGCAACGGCATGCCCTATCTTGAGGAAGCCGTGCGCTGCATTCTGGGCCAGACCCGGCAGGATTTCACTTTTCTGATTCTGAACAACGCTTCGACGGACGGCACCCGCGCTTTTCTCGACGCAACGGAGGCGGCGCTCGGCGGAGGGCTGCCGGACTTTCCGCTCCGTACCACGCCCGGATGCGACGCAGAACACGACCGGGGGGCCGTGCCCCCCGCAGATCCCCCCAGGCCGCTCCGTACCACGCCCGGATGCGTCCTTGCCCTCCGGCATCTGCCCGCCGACGCCGGACGCACAGGGGCCTTGCAGATGGGTCTGGATGCGGTGGACACCGACCTTGTCGCCGTCATGGACGCCGACGACCTCTGCCCGCCCGAGCGACTGGAGCGGCAAAGCGGATTTCTGGCCGCACACCCCGAAACGGACCTGCTGGGTTCGGATGTGGAATATGTGGACGCTTCCGGCAAATGCACCGCGCGGGATCGTTTCCCGACAACGCACGAGGAACTGCGCGATACGCTGCCTCTGCGCAACCCGTTCGCCAACTCCGCATGCATGTTCAGGACGGCTGCGGCACGGGCGGCCGGAGGCTACGATCGCTCCTTCCCCTACGCTCAGGATCTGGCCCTGTGGACGGCCATGCTCCGGCGGGGAAGCCGGGCGGCAAGCATCGGGGACGTTCTTGCGGGCATACGGAGGCATGCCGGACAGGCCACGCAGGACGCGGCTCTGGCCGGCGCGCGGGCGCGGGACGACTACCGCATTGCCGAATCCATGCTCGGGATTCCCGGCCTGAGTACGGCGGCACGTCAGGCCGCGCTTGCGCGCGCCGCCTGCGCCCTGCTCCGCATGGGAGAACGCGGAAACGCCGTGAAAACAGCCCTGCGCGCCCTGCGGGAAGCCCCGCTGCTCTGCTTCCGCAATCCCCTGCTGCTGCGCCGGGCCGGCATGGAACTGCGCAGCCGCATCTGCGCTAAACGCGTCTGATGCCGTTCAGCACCGATTATGGAATAATAAGTTCATCAACTGTATAGATTTGTGATAACCATCCGTCATTGTTAACATAATTATTAGGAAGATGATGAATAAGACAACGTGGGTCAAATTTTATCGTATTATCTTGATAAATACATCCAACAAGATTTCTCGATTTAAAACCTGTCGGTACATGATGAAATAATATTACTGCTGTATTTTGTTCTCGAATACCCCAATAAGTTTTGTAATCCGGGTTATCGGCACAACTTGAGAAATATTCATTCATAAGTCTCGAATTCAAAAGATACATACCTTGATACGGATATGAAAAATTAACATAGTAATAATCATCTGAATATTGAATTTTTCCCATCGCATGAAATATTTGTTTTTTCATAACATCTATTGCATACATTACTCCGTCTGAAGTTATTTCGTATCTTACAAATGAAGGAAAAAAAACCTTGTGGTGTAACCTGGATTCACCTTCCAGATAATATTCAATATTTTCTTTTGTTAAAAGAATATCGTCTTCCAAATACATATAATACGTAATCGTCGGATCTACACGAACAAGTTGTCTGAAAATATCTTTATGTGACCATGTAAGAAAAAAAGGATGCCCTAATAATTTTGGAACAAGTATGGTGTATTTAATATTGTCATGCTGATGGAAACATTGTTCTATAGTATAATGCTCCCTTTTATCAGATGTATTTGTGAAGATATATACTTGAACGTTTTTTGCAAAGATATGTAAGTTGGAAAGCACTTGAGACAAAAATTCAAGTTTATCTTTTCTATAAAAAAAGGCAACTGAAACAGCCAATTTTTCTATTTGCATGATTTCAGTATCCTCACCTTAGACAGCAAAAGATATAAATATACGCCGGAATAGAATTACCGGCGGATTCGTTAACACGCGAATCCCGGCATTGTCAAGAATACCTTGTTCATTTGCTTGTAGATTCCTGGTGTGGATGAGCGACGGACATCGTACGGGTCAACGAAGTACGCGTCATCTGCGGGCCGCAGGGACTCGCCGGGCGCCCGTCGGCTTCATGTCCGGATATTGCGCCGGGCACGGGAAAACTTTCCGCAGCGGGCGGCGGCGTTGCTTTCCGCAACCGATTTCGGAACCGCGCCCGGACAACCGGTTTTCGGGCAATGCAATTGTAAAAAATGCGTTCCGGACACTTGACTTCCCCGATGCGGGAGCGTATAGGGCGTTCTCCCCGTTCGGGGATTATCCATATTTTTCGGAATTTTTCGGATGCAAAGGAGCCGAGTATGAAAACATTTTCGCCTACCCCGGCGGATATCAAGCGTTCGTGGTTCGTGACGGACGCCGACGGGCAGGTGCTCGGCCGGCTGGCTTCCCGCCTGGCGCACCGGCTGCGCGGCAAACACAAGCCGGAATTCGCCCCGCACATGGACAACGGGGATTACATCATCGTCGTCAACTGCGAAAAAATCCGCGTGACCGGCAACAAGCTTGCCGGCAAAATATATTATCGCCACAGCGGCTACGTCGGCGGCCTCAAGGAGCAAAGCCTGGAAAAAATGCTTGCGTCCAAGCCCCGTCAGGTGCTGATGCACGCGGTCAAAGGCATGTTGCCCAAAAACCGCCTGGGCCGCGCCATGCTGAAAAAACTCAAGGTCTACGCCGGCCCGGAACACCCGCATGCCGCGCAGACGCCGCAGGTGCTGACCTTTTAGAACAATTCACGAATGAAACGGGCAAACTGTTTCAAGCGTCAATTGCTGTAACGTCGAATCGGCGGTCATTCGAACCGCCCTCCGCACACCCCGACACCGGATTATCTTCAACACCGACCGACAGGAGAAATGATGACCACGGATTTCAAGTACGGCACCGGCCGCCGCAAAAACGCCACCGCCCGCACGCGCCTGTATGAGGGCACCGGCACAATCACCGTGAACGGCCGCCCCTTTGAAAACTATTTCCCGCGAAAATCTTTGCAGATGGTCATCCGGCAGCCTTTGGTCCTGTCCAGGCAGCAGGACCGCATAGACGTAAAAGTAAGAGTGGACGGCGGCGGCATCAGCGGTCAGGCCGAAGCCGTGCGCCACGGCATATCCCGCGCCCTGCTGGAATGGGACGCCGAACTGCGCGGCCCCCTCAAAAAGGCCGGTTTCCTGACCCGCGACGCCCGTAAAAAAGAACGGAAAAAATACGGCCTGCGCGCCGCCCGCGCCCGCTACCAGTACTCCAAGCGCTGATTCCCGCTCCCGCCGCGCGCGTACCCGGACGACGGCGCAAACGCGCGGGACCGGCCTTTGCGCGGGCTTCCCGGCCCGTCGCGCGTACCCGGACTGCCCGCCGGTTCTGCGGCCGTACGCCGATGCGTTGCGCGGATTCACCGCAGCGCTTCGACAGGAGTTCCCATGCGCCGCGTTCTTGTTGTGCAACTCGCCCGCTTCGGCGACGCGGCGCAGAGTAAACGCCTGCTCCTCAGTACGGCCCGCGACGCCGAAAACGAAGTGCATCTCTGCGTGGACCGTTCCCTCGTCCCCCTTGCCCGACTGCTCTATCCCTTTGCCGTCGTCCACGGTCTTCCGACCCACAGGGGCGACGGCGGTCCCGCGGACATCTTCGCCGCATGCAGAACCTGCTTTGCGGCCTTGCGCGCACTCGACTTTGCCGAAGTGTATTTCCTGAACTTCTCCCCCCTGTCCTTTGCCTGCGCCTCCCTGTTCAGCCCGGAGCA
>JAITEY010000164.1 GCA_031281815.1 Desulfovibrio sp.
AAACAGTATCACGTCATAGAAGTCATGGCCTGTCCCGGCGGCTGTATCGACGGCGGCGGCCAGCCGTATCACCGCGGGCGTGCGGATATTCTGAAAAAGCGCATGAAGGCGCTGTACGCCGAGGACAAGGGCAAGGTTCTGCGCAAATCGCATGAAAATCCCTTCATCAAGAAACTGTATGCGGAATTTCTGGGCGAACCGCACAGCGAACTCGCCCATGAACTGCTGCACACCCACTATGTGAAACGCCCGCGCATGTAATACCGTTTCAAGTCGGCAATCGGCGCGATTGTCGTCGGGAATCGGGGGCGCGGCATGGAAGCGGCGGATTTTGCCGCTGAACGACAGTATCTTTGCGACAACGTAAACGGGGGGCCGCTGTGCCCCCCGAAAAATTTTCAAGCTGCAATCGCGTGAGACGACGAAAGGGGCAGGGCGGCGCGTCTGAATTTCGTTGCGGCACAACATAACAGCTTGCCGGCATCGCCGGGTTGACCAACTTTTCTCGTTGCTCGGACGGGAAATTTCGTTGCCGCAGTAAGAAAAATTAGTTGCGCCATCTTTGGCGAAGCGGAGCTTGCGCTCCAGACAAAGAAATTGTATGGTGAACTTTAGGGCGAGCAGCAATCTGCCTGCAAGCTGCAAGCTCGCCCGTGAACTGCTGCACACCCACTATGTGAAACGCCCGCGCATGTCATACCGTTTCAAGACGGCAATCATTGCGATTGTCGTCGGGAAGCGGAGGGCGCGGTATGGACGCGGCGGGATTTACCGTCGCATACCTGTATTTTAGCAATAACACAAACGGGGGGCCTCTGTGCCCCCCGAAAAACTTTCAAGCCGTAATTGCGGGAGACGACGGAAGGGGCTTGCGCCCCTCATATTCTTCCGCAAGGAGTAAGGGTCATGAGCACAAAAATCAGAATTATTTCGGGCTTTATCGTCATGATAATCATACTGGCCGGCGTTTCAATTCTCAGTTACACCGGGCTCAACAAGGCGTCGACACTGTTTCTCGACTTCGTTCGTGTTGTACGCCTCAATGTTGCTACAGGCGATATTGAAAAAGGCATCAATACCTCGGCCTACTATTTGGAAAAGTTTATGCGATTATCGGACGCAAAGGATATGGAACGCTCCATAGTCGCCCAGCAAAAAACATTGGAGGCCGCTGAACAGGGCTTGGAATATATCGTAAAGCCTGAACGAAAAAAGATGATGGAGCAAGCTGCAACTCGTTTGCGGACGTATGTTGAAGAACTCAAGAAGATTGGTAATGTATTTGAACCTTGGTATACCGACTACCATAAGGTGATTGGTCCGACTTTCAAAGCAGCGGAAAAGCATATCGGCGATATCGGCGATCTTGCCCTTAAAGTGAATAATATAGACTTGCTCCGCCAGACCAATGATGTATGGCGCATGCTGGTCAACCTTGATGCAGCCCTCGCCGGCTTCCGCGAGCACGCTGTTGAAGCGAATGCCGTTGCGGTTGACAGGCTTCTGGAGCAAGGGAAAACATTCAACGACCATTTCGGCGCATCGCTTACCACTGAAGAAGGCAGGCGTATTTTTTCCCAATATCAGGCAAATTTCGATGCTGTTGCCGACGCATACCGGAAAAACAGACAGCAGGTTATGCGTGCCGAGGAAATATTGCAGGAGGCATATGGTTGGGATACTGAATTGGAAGAGGTCAGCCGCATTTTAAGTCAATCCTCGACTGAAGATCAAAGCAAGACACAAGCTGAGATTATCGCTTCCAACGACAGTACTTTGGCTTTTACCCTTGTTTCTTCGGCCTGCGGTCTCCTTGTCGGCGTACTTTTCGCCGTGTTTATTATTGTCAAACTGATTGCGGTATTGCACAAGGTTGCCGCGTACGCCGGAGCCATAGCCGAAGGCGATTTTGAGTACAATATCGCCATCAATGAAAGAGGAGAAATAGGAGAGCTGGTTAATGCCATGCGTACTATACCGAACGTGCTGAACGATATTTTGGATACATATAAAAAATTGGCGAACGATATTCAGTACGGAAGATTACAAAGTCAAGCTGATGCTGCACATTTTAAGGGCAGTTTCGCTACTTTGATCAACGGCACAAATAATATCGTGAGCAACTTGTGCGGCATTATCGACAATATACCGACACCGGTAGTCTTGATAAACAAAGAGGCTAAAGCAGAGTACCTTAACCGGCAAGCCAAGGAAGTCGCCGGATCCGACGGTGTCGGTAAAACCTGCAGGCAGCTTTTCAGCCGAGAGGATACCGACACGCCCGGCGATGCGCTGAGAAAAGCCGTTGAATCCAAGAGGCCGGCCACGGCGGAAACGCGCTGCAGGCCGCGCGGGAGAGAAATGGATATCTCCTATACCGCCCTGCCCGTTCTGGATAAGGACAGCGCCCTCACTGCCGTGTTGCTGCTCATCACAGACCTGACGGCAATAAAAGAAACCGCCCGCATCATACTCAAGGCGGCAGGCCAGGCGTCGGGTATCGCAAGCCGTGTGGCCGCGGCATCGGAAGAACTCTCGGCTCAGGTTGAAGAGGTGTCGCGCGGGGCGGAAGCCCAGCGCGCGCGCGTCGAGGAAACGGCGAGCGCCATGAGCGAAATGAATTCCACAGTGTTGGAAGTGGCGCGCAATGCCGGTCAGGCATCTGAACAGAGCGGGCTGACCAATGAGAAGGCCCGGAACGGGGCTCAACTGGTCAATCAAGTCGTCGGCGCCATCAAGCATGTCAACGCCGTGGCGGCGGCACTGCAGAGCGATATGCAGGAACTCGGCACGCAAGCCGAAAGTATCGGCGGCGTGATGAACGTCATCTCCGATATTGCCGACCAGACCAACCTTTTGGCGTTGAATGCGGCCATTGAAGCGGCCAGGGCAGGCGAGGCCGGGCGCGGTTTCGCGGTGGTGGCCGATGAAGTGCGCAAGCTGGCGGAAAAAACCATGACGGCCACCAGGGAAGTCGGCAGCAGCATCGGCGCCATACAGCAATCAACGAAGACGAACATTCAGGAAGTCGGTTCGGCGGTGACGCACATCGGCGAGGCCACAGGGTTGGCCGATGCCTCCGGAGCGGCGCTTAAGGAAATTGTGGAACTGGCAACGTCCAACTCTTCCGTAGTGGCTTCCATAGCTACGGCTGCGGAGCAGCAAAGTGCGACTTCGGAAGAAATCAACAGGTCCATTGAGGAGATCAACCGCATCGTCGGCGAAACTTCGAGCGGTATGGTGCAGTCTTCCGCTGCGGTTCAGGAATTGTCGCAAATGGCGCAGGAATTGAATCGTGTTATGGATCAGTTGGCGAGGCAATAAACCGCATTACAGCAGGGTTGAGACAAGAAGGGGGATACCCGGACAACTCCTGTCTGTATTGTAACCGGCGGCGCGGCGTTGCGTTTTCCGGACGTTGCCGCGCCGAATCATGAATCGTCCGGCGTCGCGAAAAAGAAAAGCGGTTACGGGGAAGTCTCTGTAACCGCTTGAAGTGTCTGCCGGCAACGGCAGGAAGCAGGCAATCGCCTCTCAACGTTTCAGGCAGACGGTCAGGGCCTTGAGCAGCGTATCAACGTTCTCCGGGCGGGCGGTATGCCCCATGAGGCCGATGCGCCATATCTTACCGGCAAGAGGACCGAGTCCGTTGCCGATCTCTACGGCAAACTCCTTCAGCAGTCGGGAACGCACCCCGGCATCGTCGGCGCCTTCGGGAATGCCCACCGCATTGAGCATGGGCAGCCTGAACTCCTCCTCCACATACATGGGAATGCCGAGCTTATCCAGGCCGGCGACCAACTGCTCGTGGGCGGCGCGGTGCCGCGCATGCACCTTGTCCTCCCCTTCGTCCAGAAAGCGGCGCACGGCGGCGTACAACGCGTAAATCATGTTGACGGGCGCCGTGTGGTGATAGGCGCGGGTGTTGCCCTCCCAGTAGTTCATAATCATGGTGAGATCCAGGTACCAGTTGGGCACTTTGCTCTTGCGCGCCTTGAGTTTGGCAAGCGCGCGGTCGGAAAAGGACAGGGGCGCCAGACCCGGAGGACAGGAAAGGCACTTCTGGGTGCCGCTGTACAGGGCATCCGCGCCCCATTCGTCCATGCGCACCGGGATGCCGCCCAGGCTGGTCACGCAGTCGACAAGATACAGCGCGCCGGTAGGTCGCACCAGATCGCCGATTTCCCGCACAGGATTGCGGACGCCGGTCGAGGTTTCGGCATGAACCACGGCAACGATGCCGTACTTTTCTCCTTTGAGTTTTTCCGCTGCCAGGGCGGGCACAACGGGAGTCCCCCACTCGAACTGCAGGGAATCCACCTGAGCTCCCAGGCGTCCGGCCACGTCTTCCATACGTTTGCCGAAAACGCCGTTCGTCAGTACCAGCACTTTGTCCCCATGCTCCACAAGGTTGACGAAACAGGTCTCCATGCCGGAGGATCCCGTGCCCGACATGGGCATAGTCAGGCGGTTGGAAGTCCCGATAATCGCTTTCAGATCTTCTTTGACCGCGTCCATGATCCTTATGAAAAGGGGATCAAGGTGACCTATCGTCGGCTCGGCAAGGGCGGCGTACACCTCGTCGTACACGCAGGAAGGTCCGGGGCCCATGAGCAGGGTTGCTTTGATTTCGTCCAGAAGTCCGGCCAGTCTCTTCTCCTTCGGGTCAGGGTTCAGGTAGGGTTCAGGTTCACACCGGTGAGCCTGGACATGTCTTCAAGATACTGTTCGCGGCGGGCGAGATAAAAGGCCAGGGGCCGGGCGAAATCCAGTCCCATGAGTCCGTCCACCAGCATCTGGCTGATTTCGCGCACCCTGGTCAGCACGATCTGGGAGCCCGCGAAAGTCATGCGTTCATCCTCGGTCATTTCCTTCATCATGGCCTTCAGCGTATCGCGCGCCCGCGGCTGGTACATCCAGAAATACATAAGATCCAAAGCATTGATGATGACGATTTTTTTCAGATCCGCGGCCTCGCGCCCGACCCCGGAGGCGGGGTCGCGCCCTGCCCGTGAGGCGGGGTCGCCGGGACGGCTCAGCACGTCCGCTATATTTTCTTCGGGGAACAGCACTTCCAGCCTTTCGCAGCAGTCGAACAGGCGGGCGAAACTGTCCGTATAGTCCCGGCTGCGCTGCTTGAGATATTCTTCCTTGTCCGCCCAGCCCTCAATCATGGCCGCCACGGTGTCCGAAGCCAGCTTGGCAAGTACGGCTGCGCCCATAGCCGGGTAGATCACCGGCCAGCCCATGTGGAGGCATATTTCCAGGGCGATCCGGTCATACACCACGGAAACCGGAATAGCCAGGGCGCTGCGGAACAGATTGCCTATGGCAGCCGCCTTGGGAAAACCGCGAAAGATGTTGTGTGCGGCTATGTACAGTCCGTTTACCATGCTCATGATCGTGTAAACAAATACCGGGCTGTTCAGGGAATCCACGCCCAAACCGTCGCTGAGCAGGCAGATGCGGACCAGATACTCCAGCAACGGCACGGAAATGCCGGTGTACATCAGGGAATCGCACAGTCTGGCCCAGCTCAGATAATCGTGCCAGTCCAGCAGGGTGGAGCGGTTAAGCCCACCTCCCGCCATCATGGCCTGCAGAATATTGCGGAAGCCCGTGACGGCAAACCAGATGACCGGCCCAAACCAGGCCAGTATCCACCAGTCCTGCGTATAGTAGAACGTCACGGCGGCCGCGAGAAAGCCGAAAATCACCTTGGCCGTGTTGCTCAGGGAACTGTTCAGATAGGTCGGGCCGAGCCGGCAGCGCGGGCGGACCGCACCCCGGTCGCCGCAATCCTCGCGCAGGCGGTCGCGGCTGACCCCGCCCAAGGTGGTGACGGCGCGCGCGCCCGGGTGGTAACGGGCCGATTTGACATCGGCACGCCAGGAGGAAGTTTTTTCATTGTCCAGATCGTCGAGAAACGGCAGGCAACTGAGCAGACGGGTCGGGGAGAAGCCGACGGCGCGGCGCCGCGGCTTGGTGTACGTCACGATACGTTTGATATCCTGCACAAAAGGAATAAAACGGTGCCTGAAACTTTGCCCGCTGAGTTCCCGGCGCGTGCGCGCCGGCAAAGTTTCCATAAAGGCGAAGCCCATGCCCAGGAACAGCGTGGAACGGCTGGTGGAATCGCTGCCTATGCGCAAACCCAGCGGCCTGTCGGCGTAAAAACCTCTGAGCGTCTGGATGTTGCGCAGTATTTCCGTAAACAGTTCGAGCCGGTCGCTCCGTTGCGCGCCGCCTGCAGGGGGCGGAGCGCCTTCTCCGCAGTCTGCCGGGAATAGACCGTCTTCCCCGCAACCGGCGGGAGACCGCTCCGGTTCCGCGGCATCCCCGTCCGACCCGCCGGAGAGCCTGCTCCGGCAGTTGCGGATGAGTCGCTTCAGGGCCACGGCGCTGCCTTCGTTGATCGCGTACTGCAGTTCGCTGACGGCTTCGAGGTCCGGCATCCTGCCTTCCGCGTAATTTTTGAGATTGTATATTTCAAGATGGCTGATCATACCCCGGCACAGGTAGAGCAACTCCAGCACATCTTCCACATACAGGTTGCAAAGGTTCAGGATGATGTGCGACGGGCTGCGCACACCGGTCAGTTTCGCAACCAGTTCCGCGGGCGTCAGACGCATGATTTCCGGCAGCGCCTCCCTGCTTTCCGGGCTTGCGTCCGGCAGGACCATGGGATTTTTGTCCCGATTCAGCCATTCGCGGTTGATGACGTCCGGGCTGAGTCCCAGCGCGGCCGTTTGTCGAGCGAGGTTTTGCCGGGCGTATGCCTCTTCCCCGATCTCTGCCGCGGGTTCCGGGGCGGCGGCCCGGGCGTCGACGGCTTCGCGGATGCGGCGGTATATGATATCCGAGAGGTGGGTGCGTGAACTCTGCCCCTGTCCCACAAAAGCTATGAACTCCTCGCGGGATATCTCCCTCGGCTCCGCCCCGTACTGGGCGCCTATGGCGAAACGCAGGCTGCTGTTGTAGCTGTCGAGCAGGCGCAGAATATAGAGATGATGGTATGCCGTGGCTTCGCGGCCTGAGGCGGCCAAGGCGAGGACGGCGCTGTCCGCGCGGAAAAATTCCACCGTTTCGCGCCAGTCCCTGAACCCGCGGGGCTCCCAGACTATCTGCACGGGGCGGTCGCGGAACACGGCCTGGAATTCCACGCCCACGCGCACCTTGATGCCCATGATGTCGGCGGCCTGGAGCAGTTCGGACGCGGCTTCGGGTTCCACAAAATTGTAGTAGATGACGTCGAGATTGCGGATGCCCTTGACCCAGGCGTCCATGATCAGGTGGGTCGGAGATTTCCGGCCCTTGGTATTGACATCGTGCACATGGTGGTCGTAGGTGATCTGGTTCCATTCCTCGGGCATTTCCAGCAGGTAATAGCGTCGCAGCATCTTGCGCACTATCCTGCGCCTGCCGCTCGCCGCCCTGCGGAAATCATGGGCCAGGCTAAGCTGCTCCGCTGTGTTGCCGCGGGCGCGGATCAGGCTTTTCATAATTTGGATGAGCACGCGGCCTGTGTTGTAGCGGAACGAACCGCGCGAAGAGGACAGAACATCCGTGTGCAGGGCCGCCAGGGCGCTGATGCGGTCTTTGGCGCGGCCGGCCTCCAGAGTGTCCAGCAGGCTGACCAAGGCGTGGGCCACGCGGATTTCTTGGGAAAGGGCAAGCTCCTTGATGCCGTGCGGATGCAGGGCGTTGTGGAAGAGGCTGTAATCCGGGTAGCCCCGGCCGTCATGTTTCCCGTCGGCGCGCACCGGAAAACGGTTGACCATGTCGAGCAGCCGGTAGTCCTCGGCATCGAAAAATACGGATTTGAAACGCGGCATTTCCCCCCGTCTTCCTTGCGGGCCGAGCTTTGTTCATGGTATGGGCGAAAACATATTCACATAACAAGCCGCCTGTGGTCAACCGTGCCGCACACGCCTGGGGAACATATGCGGCATTTGTCCGGAGCGGACCCGAGGGGTCCGCTGGAGGCGCAGCCCGCCGCCTGCACGCTGAGGCGCATATTTCCGTGTGCGCGCCGGAGTGTGCAGCGGGGGCGGAAAAAGCGCACGCCGGCTATATTCACGGATGGGTTGTGCCTGATGCTTGAATTTCTGCGCATCCGCAATCTCGCGCTCATTATTCACGGATGGGTTGTGCCCGATGCTTGAATTTCTGCGCATCCGCAATCTCGCGCTCATTGAAGATCTGGAACTGGAATTCGCTCCGGGCATGAATGTGCTCACGGGCGAGACCGGAGCAGGCAAGAGTTTTATCCTCAAGGCATTGAATTTCCTTACCGGGGAACGCCTTGGGCCCGACCTGGTACGCGCGGGCCGCGACAAGGCAGCGGTGGAGGCCGTCTTCGACCTCGACGGCGAGGAGCATATTCTGCGCCGGGAACTGACCGCCGCGGGCGGGCGCAGCCGCATCTTCATCAACGACCGCCTCGGCACGCAGGAGAGCATGCGGGCCTTGCGCTCCCGCCTGATCCTGCACAGCGGCCAGCACGGGCAGCAGAAGCTGCTGCAGCCCTCCTTTCAGGCCGCCCTGCCGGACGCCTTTATGCGTCGCCCGGAGCTTACGGCGGAAAAGGACCGCCTCTGCGCGGAATTGGCCCGTTGCGCCGAACGCTTGAAGGCGTTGGATGAAACGCGCGCGACCCTGGAGGACAAGCGGGAGCTGCTTGAATACCAACGCCGGGAAATCGAAAAAGTCGCCCCGCGGCCGGGGGAAGAAGAAGAGCTGGAAGAGCGCCGCGCGGCGGCGCGCCGGCGGGATGCCGTCGCGGAAAACGCCGGCAGGGCGCTTGCGCTCCTGAACGGGGGAGAGGACCGGCACGGCGTACTGCAGGGACTGGCGGATCTGGAACGCAGTCTGGACGCTCTGGCGGCGGACGTGCCGGACTGCGCATCCTTGGCGGAACACGCGGCTTCCGCGCGCGTTGCGCTCCGGGATGCGGAGAAGGTCCTGCGCCGGGCTGCGCACAACGCCCGGCAGGAAGAAGACGGCGAAGCCCTGGAGGCGCGCCTCTATGCCTTGGCCCAGCTTAAACGCAAGCTGCGCCGGCCCTTGGACTCCATCCTGACCCTGCAGCGTGAAATCGCAGACAATCTTGATTTTCTGGACCGTTGCGGTCTGGAGCGCAAAAAACTGGAAGCGGAAGAGCAGGAACGCTGCGCCGCTTTGTCGGCCTTACTGGCGGAGCTCAACCCGGCCCGCCGGGAAGCGGCGGCGCGTCTGGCCGTTGCCCTGGAAGAAGAATTGAAAGGACTGGGATTTTCCGAGCATCTGCGCGTATCCTTCGAATTTTCATCCCGTCCCCTGTACGGCGACCGCGCCGACCTGCACGAGGAGATTCCCCGCATTTTCTGGCAGCCGAATCCCGGGCAGCTCGCGCAGCCTCTGGACCGCATAGCATCCGGCGGCGAACTCTCGCGCTTCCTGCTGGCCGTCGTCAGCCTGATGGGCAAAAATACGCAGGAGCGACCTACCCTGATTTTCGACGAAATAGATGCCGGCGTGGGCGGGCTGACCCTGAATCGCGTGGCCGACGGACTGGAAAAGCTGGCCGCCGCGCGCCAGATGCTGCTCATCACGCACTGGCCGCAACTCGCGGCGCGGGCCGAACGCCATTTCATCGTCAGCAAGGAGGTGCGCGACGGCAGCACCTATACTCTGTGCCGCTCGGCCGCGCCGGAGGATATCCCGGCGGAACTGGCGCGTATGGCCGGAGAGGAAAGCGCGGTTGTGATGGATGAAAGTCTCTTGCCGAGGCTGCCGTGAACAGACTGCCGCACATGAGGGCATGGCGGATGTTGCTCAAAACTCGAATTTCAGTTGCAGGCTTGCGAGACCCAAGCCCTAAGGATTGTCCGTACTTGCCGCCTGTGGTATATGTGCGGGCAGACGGCAAGGAGGCGAAACGTGTCCGATCCCTACGCGATTCCCAAGCATTTTAATATAGCAGGCCCTTGCGTTCCAAAATATCACTATATGCTGGACGCGCCGGCGAGACTACCTGAAGCGAGAAAACTCGCTGAAAACATGAATTATTTTGTTATCCACGCGGCCAGGCAGTCGGGCAAAACAACACTTTTGCGCGCCTTGACCAGGGAAATCAACGCCGCCGGCAAATTTTACGCCCTGTACTGTTCGTTGGAAACAGTGCAAGGCATTGAAGCTTTGGAAGACGGCATACGGGCCGTGCTGTATGCTGTTAAGCGAGCCCTGAGCAGGTCACCCGAAGAAGCTCTGCGCAACGTGCCGGCTTCTTTTTCAACCGAAGGACCGTCAATCGCCGTGGGTCAAGCGTTGACGGATGTATGCGCGGCCTTGAAAAAACCGCTCATTATCTTTTTCGACGAGGCGGATTGCCTCTCCGGGCAGGTGCTTATCAGTTTTCTGCGCCAACTGCGCGACGGCTATGTTGTCAGAGATGAATCCCCGTTCCCTTGGTCCGTCTCTCTTATCGGCATGCGTGACATTCGGGATTTCAAGGCCCAGGTGCGTCCGGACAGGGATACTTTGGGGTCGGCAAGCCCCTTCAATATCGTCACCAAGGCGCTGACTCTCCGCAACTTCACCCCGGAGCAGATTGCGGCCCTCTATAGGCAGCATACGGAAGCTGTGGGACAGCATTTTGAGGAACGCGCCGTGGAACGCGCCTTTTATTGGTCGGAAGGCCAGCCTTGGCTGGTCAATGCCCTGGCTCGCCAAGCGGTGGATGAAGACCCGGCCGGCGACCACAGCATAACCGTGACGGCCGACCATATGGATGCGGCGGCTGAAGCCCTTATACTCCGCCGCGATACGCACATTGATTCCCTGTTGGAGCGTCTGAAGGAACCGCGCGTGCGGAGAGTCATGGAACCGGTGCTGGCCGGCCTGGGAAATGACGTTTCGCTTTTGGCCGACGACACTAAATTCTGCCTCGACCTGGGACTTTTGAAAAACGACCCCGAATCGGGCTTGTGCCCTGCCAATCCCATATACCGCGATGTTATCGTACGCACGCTCAACTATGATACGCAGTACGCGCTTCCGCGCAGTCTCGCCCACCGCTGGATGAACGGCAAAAACATTGATATGTGCGCCCTGCTGAAAGAATTTCAGCAATTCTGGCGTGAAAACGCGGAGATGTGGACGGCACGCTATGACTATAAAGAAGCCGCGCCTCATTTGATTTTGCAGGCGTTCTTGCAGCGCGTGACCAACGGCGGCGCGCAGATTATCCGTGAATTCGCCCTGGGAACGCACAGGGTGGACGTTTGCGTTCGCTACGCGGGCAAGGCTTATCCCCTGGAATTAAAACTCGCCTCCTCCAAGGCCCGCATTCAGGGATTGGAACAGTTGGAGAGCTATATGACCGCTTGCGGCGCGTCCGAAGGCTGGCTGGTTATTTTCGACCGGGGGCGGTCCAAAGGTTGGGATGAAAAAATCTCCTGGGCTGACGAGAAGCTGCCGGGAGGCGGAACGGCGCACATCGTGGGCTGCTGAAAGCCGGCCGCTTATGTACCGGCGTGCGTATTCTGAAAAAAAAATTTTCGGAAAAAAAATTCTTGCCTAATATCGAAATCCGCGCTATGAGTATTCGCTTGTTACACAGCCTTCTGACACAGCTGTAAAATCGGGCTGCAGGTGCTTGTATCCCTTTCCGCATAAATAATCGTCGTCGGTTCAGCCCGGCGCGCTTTGCGCGTCGGGCAGCGCCGTTCTATTGTTTTGCGGAAAGCGCAGGCCCCATCCCTACCTTCCCCGAGGTGCATCATGGCCCAACTTATCAAACAATTCGGCAAGATAAAAGTCGGTCTCCCCACTCCCCACCTGCTCAATCTCCAGGTTGATTCCTACAAAAAGTTTCTTCAGGAAGGCGTAAAAGAACGCAAGCCGGACGAAGGGCTGGAGGGAGTGTTCCGCTCTGTGTTCCCCATTGAGGATTTCAACCGCACGGCCAGCCTGGAATTCGTGAGCTACGAAATAGGCGAGCCCAAGTACGATCAGGCCGAGTGCATCAGCAAGGGCCTGCCTTACGAAGCGCCGGTACGCATCAAGGTGCGCCTTGTCGTGTACGACATGGAAGAGGAAAGCGGCAGCCGCACCATCCGCGACATCAAGGAACAGGATATCTATTTCGGCGCCCTGCCCCTGATGACCGAAAAGGGTACCTTCATCATCAACGGCACGGAACGGGTCATCGTCAACCAACTGCAGCGCTCGCCGGGCATCATCTTCGAGCACGACGCGGGCAAGACCCACTCCAGCCGCAAGGTGCTCTATTCCTGCCGCATCATTCCCATGCGCGGAAGCTGGCTGGACTTCGACTACGACCACAAGGACATTCTCTACGTGCGCATCGACCGCCGGCGCAAGATGCCCGCCACCGTGCTGTTCAAGGCCATGGGCATGAGCAGCGTGGATATTCTGCGCGCCTTTTACAAGTTTGAATATTATACCTTCGAGGACGGGGACGGTCTTTCCCTTGAGCCGGATCCGGCCCTGTACCGCAAGGAAAACGCCTACGCGGACATAGAGGACGGCAAGGGCAACACACTGGTCAAGGCCGGCCGTATCATCAGCAAAAAGGTATGGCGCCAGTTGTGCGATTCCGGCGTCAAATCCGTACCTGTGGCCCCGGAATCCATAGAAGGCCTGTATCTGGCCGAAGATGTCCACGCGCCCGGCGCGGAAGAGGAGAACGCCAAACCTCTGGCCGCGGCGGCCGACGAACTGACCCCGCCCCTGATCGAGGCCCTGCGCTCCAAAGGCGTCAAACGCATAGCCGTGCTGCACACCAGGGGCACGGACACCTCGTCTTCCATCCGTGACACACTGGTGCTGGATAAAACTACGGACAAGGAAAGCGCTCAGGTGGAAATTTACCGCCGGCTGCGCCCCAGTTCCCCGCCTACGCCGGAGATAGCCGCGGGATTCTTCGACAACCTGTTCCGTTCCTCGGATTACTACGATCTTTCGCCGGTGGGCCGCTACAAACTGAACCAGCGCCTAGGCCTCAAAGAACCGGCGGACATGCGCGTGCTCACGGACAACGATATCCTCACGGCCATCAAAATACTGGCTCAACTCAAGGACTCGCACGGCCCGGCCGACGACATCGACCACTTGGGCAACCGCCGGGTGCGCCCGGTCGGCGAGTTGGTGGAAAACCAGTACCGCATCGGTCTGGTGCGCATGGAACGGGCAATCAAGGAACGCATGAGCCTGCAGGAAGTGGGCACTCTCATGCCCCACGACCTGATCAACCCCAAGCCGGTGACGGCCGTGCTCAAGGAATTTTTCGGCACGTCCCAGCTTTCCCAATTTATGGACCAGACCAACGCCCTGTCCGAAGTGACGCACAAGCGCAGGCTTTCGGCCTTGGGTCCCGGCGGACTGACGCGCGAACGCGCGGGTTTCGAGGTGCGCGACGTGCATACCTCGCATTACGGGCGCATCTGCCCCATTGAAACCCCGGAAGGCCCCAACATCGGCCTTATCGTTTCCCTGACCACCTATGCCAAGGTCAACGACTTCGGCTTTATTGAAACGCCTTACCGCATCGTGCGCGGCAGCCGGGTCACGGGCGAAGTCGTCTACATGGACGCCTCGCGCGAAACGGACGAGGTCATTGCCCAGGCCAACGCGGCCATGGACAAGGACGGCCGGCTGACCGAAGGCTTCGTGGCCGCCCGCTCGCACGGCGACGTCGTGAACGCCCTCAGGGAAGACGTCACGCTGATAGACATCTCCCCCAGCCAGATGGTGTCCATATCCGCCGCCCTGATCCCCTTTCTGGAGCACGACGACGCCAACCGCGCCCTCATGGGCTCCAACATGCAGCGCCAAGCCGTGCCGCTTTTGCGCAGCACCCGTCCCCTGGTGGGCACGGGCATGGAGCGCGACGTGGCCGGAGACTCCGGGGCCTGCATCCTGGCCGAGGCGGACGGTATGGTGCACTACGCGGACGCAGACCGCATCATCGTCGGCTACGATGCTCCGGTCTGCCCGGAAACAGGCGACGTGCGTTCCTATGTTCTGCAGAAGTTTCACAAGTCCAACCAGAACTCCTGTTTCGGACAGCGGCCTACCTGCCGGCCCGGCCGGCGTGTGCGCAAGGGCGAGGTGCTGGCCGACGGGCCGGGCATAGAAGGCGGAGAACTGGCCCTGGGCAAGAACCTGACCGTGGCCTTCATGCCTTGGGGCGGCTTCAACTTCGAGGACTCCATCCTCATCTCCGAACGCTGCGTCAAGGACGATACCTTCACGTCGATACACATCGAAGAATTCGAAGTAGTTGCACGCGACACCAAGCTCGGGCCGGAAGAAATAACCCGCGATATCCCCAACGTCGGCGAAGACATGCTGCGCAACCTGGACCTGTCGGGCATCATCCGCATCGGCGCGGGCGTCAAACCGGACGATATTCTGGTGGGCAAAATCACGCCCAAAGGTGAAACGCAGCTTACCCCGGAAGAAAAACTGCTGCGCGCCATCTTCGGCGACAAGGCCCGCGATGTGAAGAACACTTCCCTCAAGGTGCCGCCGGGCATTGAGGGTACGGTCATTGAAGTCAAGGTCTTCAACCGCAGGTCCGGAGAAAAGGACGAGCGGACCAGGCTCATTGAGGAATACGAACTGGCCGGCCTGAAACGGCGGGAGGCGGACCATATCCGCGCCCTGGGCGAAGCCGTGCGCGCGAAACTCCTGGCCCTGACCGCGGGCAAGCAGCTCGCCGGGAATATCGCGGGCAAAAAGAAAGGCGAAGTGCTGGTCGAAGCGGGCAGCGTGCCCGACGGCGCCGTACTGGCGGGCCTGCCCGTGAAAAAATTCTCCGGGCTGTTCAAAAGCAAGGAAATCAATGAAGGCGTTGCCGCGCTGCTTGCCGGCTACGAGCGCAACCTTGAATTCGTCAAATCCCTGTATGAAGCCAAGCGCGGCAAGGTTACGGAAGGCGACGACCTGCCGCCCGGCGTCATCAAGATGGTCAAGGTGCATATAGCCGTCAAACGCAAGTTGAATGTGGGCGACAAAATGGCGGGCAGGCACGGCAACAAGGGCGTGGTGTCCTGCATCCTGCCTGTGGAAGACATGCCCTTTTTCGCGGACGGGCGCCCGGTGGATATCGTGCTCAACCCTCTCGGCGTGCCCTCGCGCATGAATATAGGCCAGATTATGGAGACCCACCTGGGCTGGGCGGCCGAGGAACTCGGCGCGCAGCTCGCGGCCCTCGCGCACAGCGGCATTGCCGTCGCCGAACTGCGCAGGCAGGTCAAGGACGTTTTCGC